>NZ_JAQMTI010000268.1:0-20916 GCF_028329225.1 Sphaerospermopsis kisseleviana CS-549
AGTCCCCAGTCCCCAGTCCCCAGTCCCCTTAAAAAAAATGTAAACTTTTATTTCTATAACTAAACTCTGTTAAGATTTTTATCATAAAACATTAAAATATATAACGACCCTCATGACATTATTAATTGTCGGTGCTACTGGCACATTAGGAAGACAAGTAGCTCGTCGTGCTATTGACGAGGGGTACAAAGTACGCTGCTTAGTTCGCAGTACCAAAAAAGCTGCATTTCTCAAAGAGTGGGGTGCAGAACTGGTGAAAGGCGACTTGTGCTATCCCGAAACCCTGGTAGGAGCATTAGAAGGTGTAAACGAAGTCATTGATGCTTCCACATCTCGCGCTACAGATTCATTAACAATTAAACAGGTAGATTGGGAAGGTAAGGTAGCATTAATTCAAGCTGCAAAAGCTGCGGGTGTAGAGCATTTTATCTTTTTCTCTATTCTTGATGCTGATAAATATCCCAATGTACCGCTAATGGAAATCAAGCGATGTACAGAATTATTTTTAGCTGAATCTGGCTTAAATTACACTATTTTAAGATTAGCTGGGTTTATGCAAGGCTTAATTGGTCAATATGGCATACCCATTTTGGAAAATCAGCCGGTGTGGGTGACAGGTTCATCTTCCCCGGTGGCTTATATGGATACTCAAGATATTGCTAAATTTGCGATTCGGGCATTGAGTGTACCAGAAACCCAAAAACAAACTTTCCCTGTGGTGGGTACTCGTGCTTGGAGTGCAGAAGAAATAATAAATATTTGTGAACGTTTATCAGGAAAAGATGCGAGAGTAACACGGATGCCTATTGGCTTGTTGCGTGGTGTTCAAAGCTTACTGCGGTTTTTCCAATGGGGATGGAATGTAGCTGATAGATTGGCTTTTTCCGAAGTTTTAGCCAGTGGTAAACCATTAAATGCGCCAATGGATGAAGTATATACAGTGTTTGGCTTGGAGCAACAACAGACAGCCACAGTAGAAACTTACTTGCAAGAGTATTTCAGCCGGATTATGAAAAAGCTGAAAGAGCTAGACTACGAGAAAACCAAGAGCAAAAAGAAAAAAGATAAAAAAACGCCTTTTAAACAGTCATCAAAAGCTAATAGTCAATAAAATCCCAGATGTTGATTACAATATCCCAAAATATGTAACCATTACTAAAGAAAAAGCATAGCCTACTTGGATATTTGAATGTGCCGAAAGCTGGCATTATCTACAACGACGTTAAACCGATAGCAACTAGAACCGCTATCGAACTCAAAGACCAGTTAACCGCAGCTGGTTGGGATGTGTGTGTGACAACAAGCATCGGTGGTATACTGGGCTACTCTAATCCTGATAGTCCTGTATGCCACACCCCAGTGGAAGCTCTCACACCTCCCGGTTTTGATCCCAGTATGGAGTTTGCAGTGGTATTAGGGGGAGATGGAACTGTTTTAGCAGCTTCCCGTCAAGTTGCCCCCTGTGGGATACCATTGTTAACTGTGAATACTGGTCACATGGGATTTTTGACAGAAGCTTATCTAAACCAACTTCCCCAAGCTATAGAACAGGTAATGGCAGGTGAGTATGAAGTCGAAGAACGAACCATGCTCAATGTCAAAGTGCTACGGGGGGAAACTGTCTTATGGGAAGCCTTATGTTTAAATGAAATGGTGTTGCATCGAGAACCATTAACTTCGATGTGCCACTTTGAAATTCAAATTGGTCATCATGCAACAGTGGATATTGCAGCCGATGGTGTAATTATTTCTACTCCAACTGGTTCAACTGCTTATTCATTAAGTGCTGGTGGACCTGTGATTATTCCCGGTGTACCTGTGTTGCAGCTAGTACCAATTTGTCCCCATTCTTTGGCCTCTAGGGCTTTAGTATTTCCCAACAATGAACCTGTGAACATCTATCCAGTCAATGTACCCCGGATGGTGATGGTGGTAGATGGTAATGGTGGGTGTTATGTGATGTCAGAGGATCGGGTATATTTGGAGCGATCGCAACATAAGGCTAGGTTTATTCGCTTACAATCACCAGAGTTTTTCCGCGTTTTACGGGAAAAATTAGGTTGGGGACTACCACATATTGCTAAACCCAATTCTGTAGAATTGCCTTAATTGTCAGTGGTCAGTTAGTCTAATCTTGGGTGGTAAACGCCAACTTAGTGTGACTCGCACTTCTTCATTCGGCAAAACTGATATTTCCCATATACCATTTAAAAGTTCGTTGGCTATAGTATCCATGATTTTAGTACCATAGCCGCCTTTTTTGGGTCTATAAGTAGATGCTAACATAGCTCCATCATTTGCTATTACTAAAGTACATTTATCTCCCTGTTGCTTTAAACTAACAAATACTTGGGTAGCCGTACCGTGAGGTGGTTGAGCGTGTTGAATAACATTATTCAATGCTTCACGGAAAAAGCGGTAAATCTCCTCTCTATGTTCAATCCAAATACTGTTTAATTCTGGTTCTTGAAGAGGCTGAATTTCTGTAATTACTTTTAAAGTTAATTTTCCAGAACTTTCTAATTCTTCTAATGTGGTTTTTATTCCTATATCTAACCCTGGTTGGAGTATAGGAGTTATTTCCATTTTCTCAGTTAAATCTCGAATATTGCTTAATTTATTTCTAATTTCCTGCCCTAAAGCTGTCAATTTATCTAAAATTAAATCTATATCTAAATCAGATTCTAATTCAATTCTGTCCATTACCAATTTCAATTCTTGTAAAGCCCCATGATGAATATCAGCAGCAATACGATGGAGGATTTTACGGGTACGGGAAAGAATAGCTTCTTGTTCAGCCGCTTTCAGTTGGGTAATTTGATAGTTTTGTAGTGCAATAACCTCTTTTTGTTGTCCAAAAATAAAATAGATAAAAATAGATATTCCTGTTACTGTCCACACTAATAAAGGTTGAATAATCAATAATATCCATTTACATTTCCAGACTATTAAACATAGCCCCAAATAAACGCTAAATATTGCTAAAACTATGAATAATAACTGCCAATTTCGATAATTATAAATACCGATACTAATTAAAAATGCTCCGAAAATAATGATTATTAAATCAACCCATTGGCTAGGAATTTGTAAAAATGAATCTGTCATCAAACTAGCCATGATATTGGCTTGAATTTCCACCCCAGCCATACTATCACCAAAAGGTGACAATATAGGCATTGTTTGAATATTATTACCTTCAACAAAACCAATAAAAATAACTTTATTTTGAACTTGTTGAGAAAGTTTTTTAGGAGATAAAACCAAACATTTTTTGTCTTTATTAGGCTGACAAATAGATGTCAGTTCTAAAAAAGGAAAAGTTCCCGATTTACCCCAAAATTTGATTTTTATTGGAGTTTTAATTTGAGAAAATCTTGAGGAAAAATAAACTTTTTTTTGTTGCTGTTCCCACTTTTCTAAAGCTAGAAGTGGAACAGATTTAAAAGTCTTAATTTCGTTAATTTCTTCTGAAAGAAAGAATCTTCCAATTAAATGATAACTTCGCCCAGTGCTACTTAAATGAGCAGGTGTTTCTGCTTGGTTTTCGTATTCAAAAAAACCCTGAATAGTCTCAGGAGGTATTAAAGGTTGAAGTCGTTCACTATCAAAAGGGATAAGATGATTATAGATGAAAAACTTTGGTTTTTTAGAATTAATAATTGAATTGATGCGCGTGACTAAAACAATTTGCTTACTATGATTTTGTACAAGAGTTTTTAAAGGTTTATTGATTATTTCATTTATTTTGATCGGGTACTCAAGTTCTGGTGATTCTTCCCAGTCATTGTGGAGGTTCAAAACGACAACAGAAGCACCAGATTCTAAAAGATGCTCTACTAAATCTGCATAGAATATTCTTCCTAGAGATAGCTTTTGATTTGCTAAATCCTGGGGTTGAATTTTTACTAAAATAATTTCTGGAGGTATAGTTTTTGGCTGGTTTAATCTCAGGAATATATCTTGAAGTTGTAATTCCAATTTGTGAACTATAGGAATTTGAGAAAAGATGAAATTATAGAATACACTGCAAATGATTCCTAAGCTGAGAAATTTAATTTGCGAACTTTTGCTCCACAACATTTGGTTACGGTTGAAGAAATAGACGATAGCGAATAATACGATAGGGATTATTTTGAGATAAGCTAATTCCTAATTCTTTCTCTGTTTGCAAAAACTGCCAAGTTCCGGCTTTTGTTTCTACAGTTTCATTGATATTTGTAGAGTTTTTTAGCTGAAATGGTGGTTCATTTTTTGATGGTCCAGAGAGAAATTGCACGTTGTTGTCTGTAATCTCCAATTTTAACCCAACTGTGCCACCTTCACCAGCACCACTGACAATTTTACCTGTTCCTGACCAAATTTGTTGAGCTAAAGCGGGTGAATTTAGTCCCCACAGCAAGGACGCTGTGAGGATGATATGCAGTTTTTGGATAGGGAATTTCATAATTGCAGTCTGAATAGGTGGAGAAATGATGTTCTCACACTTATCAGAATTGGGTTTTTAGATGGGTTCGTAAGTTCGCACATTTTTTTGCGGGAGTTCGCACATTTTTCTGCAATGCTACACATTGATTTTTTGGGAGGGTAAAAATACTATCGGTAAAGGCTTGATTTAAGAAAGCGATCGCTCACATAAAAAAATAGAGGTATCGCAATTTACATTGTTTACTAAGGATAAAACTCGTGCATCAAATGAAACAAATTTTACTCTCTATTTTAGCGGTTAGTCCACTTGTGGCATCTTTGTCAGCTATATCTCCAGCAATAAGTGGTGAAATTCCATCGAACGCTATAGCTCAAGCTTCATCTGGATCAACATCGTTTCAATGTATTAATTTTGGTAGCGACTATGCAACAATCGCTGTTGCTGGAGGTAAAAAAACTAACCCATTGATTATTTATCAGAATCGCGTTTTTTCTGCAAGTGGTTATACTCCAGAAGTGCGATGTCAAGAGATTAGTGGTAGGTTTCAGACCGCAGTGGCTAACAATGGTGGAAAACTGAAAAGTTTATTACTGACGGTTGGTGAGGTCAATGGTTTGGATGTTATCTGCTACGTAAATAATAACCAAAGTGGTTGTAATAAGAAGAATGTATTAATCACTTTACCAAAAGGAACAGACCCTGGTGAATTTCTAGCAAATTTCCTCAATGTTTCTGCAAATCCTTTTGTAAGTACAAATGCAGCCCGAAATAGCAAGGCAAGAACTTATATACCTTTTGGAGAAGCTGTGGAGAGGGAGTTAGAATCTGCAGATGGAGAAAATGAGAATCCTGTCCCTGATAATGGTGGTAATGTAAACCCCAACAATGGCAGTGATAATCCAGAGATTTAAGACTTAACAGCATTTTTGCTACTAAACCTAAGAAGCATAGAACTTTTTAGGTTTATCAACCTCTTTATGTAATTTAGCACCAGGATTAACTTAATCATGAAGTATAAATTTCTTACTCTACTGGTGTTTATTACTGTTATTCTCGCTGGTGCAAGTGCAGGTAACTATCAACTTGGTATGAGAACGTTAGCTCAGACTTCTTATCAGTTGAAACTTAGTGTTGTAGAAACTGCCAGACTAATTACTGTCAGAATTTTGAGCAACCGGGGTGCTGGTTCTGGAATCATTATAGACCATCAAGGACAATCTTACACCGTCCTAACTTGCGATCATGTTGCTAATGCTAGTCCTAATGATAGCTATACTATCCTCACACCAGATGGCAAAACATATCAAGGCTACCGCAAACGTTTTTCTTCATTAGAAAATGTTGATTTAGGATTGATTCAATTTCAAAGCTCAACTTCTTATCAAGTTGCTGTTGCAGGGAGTTCTCAAAATATCTCAGTTGGAGATACAGTTTATACTACTGGCTTCCCTAACTACCAATATCGTAATTCAATACCCGTAGGCGAAACCTTGGACTGGGGGCTAAAAGCATATAAATTGACTACAGGAACAGTATCCTTAATGCTTACGAATCAATCTTTACCTCGTGGATATCAGCTAGGTTATACCAATGATGTAGAATCTGGCATGAGTGGGGGACCAGTTTTAAATAGCCAAGGTCAATTAATTGGTATTAATGGACGTGGTAAATATCCTTTACAGGGTATTGATATGTTTACTTTTGCTGATGGAACAATCCCATCACCAAACCTATTTAAACAGATGGAAGGTTTAAGCTGGGCAGTTCCGATTTCTACCTATCAGCAAAAAATGGGTCAATTACAGCTTTCAAAGCAACTCAAGACATCGCTAAATGGTACTACCAATAACGCCATTAATAGCGTATTAAAATGAGATGCTATCCCGATAATTTTCCATCTTCTATAAAGCTTTACACAGGATTAATACAATATATGTCAAAAACTCAATGGAAAGCCCTAGCACTTAGTTTAGCCGCCATATTAACCACAATAATACTGGTGATTACTACCACAGCTACAACCACTTTTGCTCAAGTTACCAGTGTTTCACAATTCAGGGATGTCAACCCCACAGATTACTATTTTCAAGCATTACAAAGTTTAACTGAAAGGTATGGCTGTGTAGCCCAATATCCTGATGGTACTTTTGGAAGTAATAGGGCGTTAACACGAGGTGAGTTCGCTGAACAATTAAATGCTTGTTTAGATAGAGTGAATGAATTAATTGCGACTGCTACGGCAGAAGTTCCACACGAAAGAATAGATAATTTAGAATCACGGCTCACTCAGCTTCAACAAAAGCTGGAATCAATTCACCAGACAAACCCCAATCAACAGAATGAACCTATTTAGAATACAGACATTGTTCCCAAGATTAAAGATTAACATTGGCCATGTTCAAAAATAGATGGAAAGTATTAGGAATTACTCTAGTTACTGTGATGACTGTCTTTGCCTTAGTCATTCCAGTGATTGCATCTGAATTTCCAATAACTAAAATCGCTCCAAGTGTGATTTTAGCCCAAGCTACAAATGAAACAGATGTTGACGCGATCGCTAGTATGACAACGGTATTTATCAGTGAAAATGTAGAAAAGAAAGAAGATATTAATAACTCAGTTCGCAATGGACAAATATTTCAGTATGCAGGTTCAGGTGTAATTGTTGGACGTAGGGAACAAATTATTGATGCAGCCACTTATAAGGGAGGAGTAAAAAACGGAATCAAGCAGTTTGTACACTACGTAATTACGAATGCTCATGTAGTCGAACAATTGATTAACGACAAAGATGTTCCTTACGGTCTACGAACTTACGATGGAGAAGTTTACACCGTCCAGGATGTTGAGTTTATTGGTAATCCGAAAAATGAAAATAATATTGACCTGGCTGTATTTGAGTTTGTGACTGAAAAACCCTATCCAGTCGCTACTATTAATACATCAGCAATTAATACAGGCGAGCGCCTGTTTGTGTCTGGCTGGCCAACTCCTTCCCAAAAAAATACAATTAGAAAACGTCGGTTTACATCGGCTCAACTAGAACGTCAAAATCCTCTAGAACCTATAGGTAACTATGGTTATAATTTAGTTTATAGTGCTACTGCTCCTGGCGTTAGAGTTGGCATGAGCGGTGGTCCAATTTTCAATTCTAAAGGAGAAGTAGTAGGTATTCACAGTGGTGGACCGCCTGATTCCAACTCACAAGGAAATGACCAGAAAGATTTACTTGAAGGTCGAGGAATTCAAATTATCCAATTACTGCGAAAAAAGCAAGCCAATAACTTTAACATCGCTCCGCCTTCAGTCAGTTCAGAGTTAATTGCACAGGGAAGAGAAAGACCAGGACAAGCTGACAGTATTACTTCGGAGGATTTTGCAGAAGGCTTTGTATCACCCACTGACCGAGCATTTCAGGCATTTCAAAGCTTACGTGAACGTTATGGCTGCATGAGGGATACTATACGTCAAGGTTTAGTTCCCTCTAGTATTGAAGTTTCACGGGGTCGAGTGGCTTTGGATTTAAATGATTGTTTACAGAGCGTAGAAACATTGATTTCCGAAGCGAGTAGGTCTAAAAAGATTAAGGAAATTGAACAAAAAATTAATAGACTTGAGCAAACAATAAAGTTTCTCCAGTAACTGGAAGTAGAAATACGTTAGTTTCTTAGTTAAGAGGCTGACAATTGCGACTTCAGATACCCGATTTCTTTAAGAAGTCAGGTATCTAGTTTCCCAGAATTGCAAACCTAGACAATATCAGGCATAATCACGGAAATTTCTTGATTGCGATGCTGACGATAGATTCTAAAATCACTATCTAATGTAATAATTGAAGTATCTGTATAAATTTCGGACATCCTTACCAAACACGCATCAGCTAAAGACATTGGTACAGATTCATAACGCTGCATTAACTTTTCAATAGATTCAATTTCATCATTTAAGCGAAAAGGTATTTCAATATATCCCTGCTTGACTAATTGTAGAACTTTCTCACGTCCTCCATATACTTTTTGCAACAGGAAGCAAACTTCCGTTAGAACAGCCTCACAGGTTAAAACAGGATACTGAATATTTGTCAAGGAAGAGACAGCCCACTGATGAAATTTATCATTAGGCATAAGAAATGCTACTAAAACTCCTGTGTCGAGGATGATACCCTTTCGCATTATTTACCGAAGCCTTCCATATATTTAGGATTATAAGATAAATCTTCCAAATTACTGTCTAAACAACCAATAAACTCTCGTGCTGCTTCAGTAAAAGAAACCTCTTTTTCATTGGGTTCTATCTGTTCTTGGATATGGCTAATTTTCCCTAGTTTAAATTCTAAAAACTCAATAAATTCAATAACTTCATTGCGCTGTTCAATAGGTAAGTTCTTGATTTTAGCTATGGCTATTTCTAAAGTTGTCATTTTGAACATTTTCTTTTCATGCTTAATTTATTCCTAGTTTAGCAAAACTCAACAGTAATAGCGATTCCTGCGGAGCAGTTCGCTATCGCTCTTTTGATAAGAGGATGATTTTGATATTTCATATCCCCGATTTCTTAGAGAAGTTGGGGATCTAGGTCTTGATAAAATATACGTACTAAATGTAAACTATACGTATCTTATCATCACCTAAAATATGAATGTTAAGCCACTGCGGTTTCTCGTGGTAGAAGATCATCCAGAAGTAGCCCAAAACAATTGCGATTTTTTGACAAAATTCGACCCTGCTGCTATTTGTGTCATCGCTTCTACTCCCCAAGCAGCAATGGAACGTCTAAAAATAGAAATACCAGATTTAATCGTTCTTGATTTACAATTTACTACATCTTGTGGATCTCAGTCCGTTATATCTTCCTTAGAAATGTTACAATCAATTTTTAATACTTATTCCTCTTTAAATATTCTTATATATAGTAGTGAACCTGGCTGGCTGATAAAATTTGTCAAATATATTAATCATCACTGTGGTGGCTTTGTGGTAGTAAATAAAATGGAACGACGCAAATATTTTTTAGAAGGGGTTGAAAGTGCGCTGAATGGAGAATTGAAACTGCCTAGAGAATTACGTCAGGAATTAAACTTGAATGAGAAAGAGTTGGAAATTCTCAGACTGTTATGTTATGAATCTTTAACAGATCAAGCCATAGCGCATCGTCTTCACATATCACTTAGGGTTGTGCAGAATCATATCCAACACCTAAAAGTAAAATTGGGTGTTGATGAAGTTGAGCAAAAAGACATCAATTCCCGTATCGCTCTATGTATGACAGCAATTCAGAAAAAATTATTATTGTTCTGATTCAGTTGCAGCACTTTGTATACAGGTATAACCGGAAAACTAGAAAATTGGGTTAGTATTGTGTGTAATGCCAATAACACGGTAACAGGTTATAGCTCTTATGAAATGGTTGTTCCAATTACCCATTACCAATTACCAATTTATATGACCTTTTCTCACAGTGCCTGCGTTCTGGTGATTGAACCCGATGATAGTTTAGCTAATCAATTAGCTTTTGATTTGCAAGAAGCCGGCTATGATACTGTTGTGGCTCATGATGCGGCTAGTGGTTTGCAAAAAAGCCGCGAAATGCAACCTGCTTTAATTGTTGTAGATCGGATGCTGACAGGAGAATCTGGACTTTCTTTGTGCAAAAATCTCCGCAGCAGTGGCCATCGTTCCCCTGTTTTAATTTTAATGGCCAGAGATACAGTTGATGATCGTGTCGCTTGTCTGGAAGCTGGTGCTGATGATTATATTCTTAAACCCTATCGCTCAGAAGATTTTCTCAAGCTGATTCGTCTATATCTCAAACCTGATGTCGATACCAGTGAACAGTTGCGTTTTGGAGATTTGGTGCTAGATATTGGCATCCGTCGCGCTGTCTATAATGGTATAGCTATCGACTTAACTATGAAAGAATTTGAACTATTAAAGTTTTTTATGGAGCATCCCCGTGAAGTATTAACCCGTGAGCAAATATTGGAGAATGTCTGGGGTTATGATTTTATGGGTGAGTCAAATGTGATTGAAGTATACATTCGCTACTTGCGGTTGAAAATTGAAGAGGAAGGGCAAAAACGCTTAATTCAAACGGTGCGGGGTGTAGGATATGTTTTAAGAGAATCTTAAAAATTCTGTAGCAGGAGTCAAGAGTCGTAGGGGCGAAGCATTTGGGCAACCAATTATCAATTTTAGCAACAGGCTATTTTCCGAATGCCTGTCTGCCGACAGGCAGGCTTCGCCCGTACTTCGCCCGTACAGGAGTCAGGAGTCAGGAGTCAGCAGTAAAACCCTATTGTAGTAGGAGTTTCATGATAAATTGATGTCCTAACTACTCTGTCTACGGAAGCACAGGAAAAAAATACCAACAATGCAACCAACCTAATATTTCTTTATGCTAATATTCCCAATACATTCAAATCTTGGATTTTGCCGGAATTTTATTTATTGATTTTTGTTTAGTTAAATATAGTTGACAATTTTTTAATTTTATACTGTAGTCATGGTTAATCATCCTAAAGGAACTCTCTGAGCGTGTTAGCTTTTTTTCTGCCTTGTTGTTTTTACCAGAATCAATAGTTATTAGGGATGTAGAATGAAAAGATTAACTTTTTATATAGTTGTGTTACATAGTTTATTTTTAGGTATGGGAACTGCTTGCGCCCAGTCATTAGAGACAAAGGCAAAGGAAAATCTGGCAACTTCAGATCAAATAACTTTACCAGCATCGCAACTATGGGTAATTAATCAAAATAAACAGGTACAAAAACAACCGTTTATGTGGGTGGTGGAAGATCCCAAAAAAGCCAGACAACAACCATTTTTACAACTTGCGAAAAATGCCAATAAACCAACTAAAAAACCTGGAGATATCACTAAACCATATAAAAATGAGAATTTAGAAGAATTTGATGATGTTGTCAAAGACACTCAAAAATTAGAGGGTATATTTACTCTTTATCGCCAAAAAGAAAATAATAAAATATATTTAGAAATTAAACCAGAACAACTAAATAAAAACTTCTTAGCTACAGCTACTTTGGAATCTGGTATTGGTGAAAAAGGTATTTATAGTGGTTTACCGTTGCAAGATTTTCTATTTTATTTCCAACGCATAGATAATACTTTGCAATTTGTGGTGCGGAATGTGAATTTTCGGACTCGTGAAGGAGATCCACAAGCTCGTTCTTTGCGGCGTTCTTTTAGTGATTCTGTTCTCTATAATTTGCCGATTAAAAGTATTCATCCCCAACGGAAAACAATACTCATTGATTTAGGTGATTTACTCTTAACAGATTTAGCAGGATTATCTGCGAGTTTGGAATTATCAGCAAGTCCAGAACAAGCCTATTTTGGTAATGCCAAAGTTTTTCCCCATAATCTAGAAGTGCAATCAATTTTAAATTTTACAGGCGCTGGCGGAAATCTGAGTGTACTGGCTGATAGTCGTGGCTTTACTCTCAAACTGCACTACAGTATTTCTCAACTGCCTAATAATAATTATCAACCGCGTTTAGCAGATGAGCGTGTGGGATATTTTATTACTGCATATCAAGATTTATCTAGGGATGATCGTGATGATAATTTTGTCCGTTATATTAATCGCTGGAATTTAGAAAAACAAGACCCCAAAGCGGAAATTTCTCCCCCAAAAAAACCGATAGTTTTCTGGATTGATAACGCTGTTCCTTTGGAATATCGTGATGCGATTAGAGCAGGGGTATTAATGTGGAATCAAGCTTTTTTGCAGGCGGGTTTTAAGGATGCGATTGAAGTTAAACAAATGCCAGATAATGCTACTTGGGATGCGGCTGATATTAGGTATAATACAATTCGCTGGATTAATACGGTAGATGGCTATTTTGCCCTTGGTCCCTCCCGTGTTAATCCTTTGACGGGAGAAATTTTGGATGCTGATATTCTGGTAGATGCTAGTTTTGTGAGGGCTTTAAAAAATGAATATCGGCAAATTATTTTACCCAAGCAAACACAAAAACAAACACAAACGCCAACTACTTTATCTACATTGATGCAAAATCGCCTTCTTTGTGGTAAAAATGATCAAAAAAATAAAGGGTTAATTGGCAATTTATCTAAACTAGCGGGAGAGTATGATTTATGCTATGGGATAGAATCTGCTAATCAATTTGCTTTTGGTGCTTTGGCTATGTCACTATTAGCAAATACTGTTCCTAGTCGGGATCAGATGCAAGATTATATTCATCAATATTTACGTTTAATTATTGCCCATGAAGTAGGCCATACTTTAGGTTTGCGGCATAATTTTCGCGGTAGCAATCTTTTACCTCCAGAGGAGATGAATAATCGAGAAATTACTAGCACTAAGGGTTTAACTGCTTCAGTGATGGATTATATTCCTCCTAATATTGCCCCTCGTGGTACGGTTCAGGGGGATTATTTTCCTGATAAAGTGGGAAGTTATGATATTTGGGCAATACAGTATGGTTATACTCCTTCTGGGGCAAAAAGTACCATTGCAGAAAAATCATTTTTGGCAGAAATAGCGAAATTATCAGAAAACCCAGAGTTGAGTTATTCTCCTGATGAAGATACATCGGAAATTGATCCTACATCTGCACCTTGGGATAATAGCGGTAATGTGCTAGTTTATTCTCGCTGGCAGTTGGATAATTCCCGTGTGATGTGGGATCGTTTAAATCAGGGTTATTTAATGTATGGTGATAGTTACAGCGATTTAACTGATCAGTTTAGTACCATTTTTGGTAATTATTTACAGCAGTTAAGTTACACTATTAAATACATTGGTGGTCAGTCTTTTTACAGAGTTAATCCGGTTGATAATAAAGGCAGATTACCATTTGTGGCGGTTCCTGTGGAAAAACAAAGACAGGCATTAGCAACTTTGCAAGAGTATGTTTTTGATGAAGAGGCGCTGAAATTTTCACCGAAACTACTGAATAAATTAGTACCTTCTCGTTGGTATCACTGGGGAAGTACACCTGTCACGGGGCGTTTAGATTTCCCGGTTCATGATTTGGTGTTGTTTGTACAGAGTGCGGTTTTGAGTGATTTACTTTCAAGCGATCGCCTGACTCGCATTAAGGATATCGAACTTAAAAGCAAACCCGGTGAAGCACTGACTTTACCTGAAGTATTTAATACTTTGCAAGATGGAATTTGGACGGAGGTTTTACAACCAAAAGGAAAATTAGAAATTTCTAGTTTACGACGGGGTTTACAACGGCAATATGTCAACTTTTTGACAGCTATGGTATTAAGGAAAGTAGATGTACCAGAAGACGCTCGCACTTTAGCATGGTATAAGCTCAAACAATTAGATCACCAACTCAAACGGGTGAGGTCTAATGATGAGTATACAAAAGCGCATTTACTGGAAACCCGCGATCGCATTGAAAAAGCTTTAAATGCTCCATTGCAGGGGAACTAGGGGACTGGGGACACTTCGACAAGCTCAGTGCATCCCTGGGGACTGGGGACAGAAAGAAGTTTAGCAATAACCAATTACCCATTACCAATTACCCATTACCAATTAACTATCACCAGTCTAAACAAATAATATACTTATTTAAACAGACATGATTTCACCCATTAATTTATTTGAGTATGAAGAGTTAGCAAAAACCCATCTAACCAAAATGGCGTTTGATTATTACAGTAGTGGTGCATGGGATGAAATCACTTTAAAAGATAATCGCGCTGCTTTTACACGGGTGAAACTGCGTCCTAAAATGCTCGTTGATGTCAGTGAAATTAACTTGACAACTGAAGTTTTAGGTGCATCGTTGCAGTTACCTCTGATGATTGCACCTATGGCTTTTCAGTGTTTAGCCCATCCAGATGGGGAAATTGCTACAGCAAAAGCCGCAGTTTCCGCAGGTGTGGTTATGGTGCTGAGTACCTTATCTACTAAGAGTTTAGAAGATGTGGCAATGGTTGATGATGGTTTGCGCTGGTTTCAACTTTACATTCACAAAGATCGGGGTTTAACTCGTGCTTTGGTAGAAAGAGCTTATGCAGCAGGTTACAAGGCACTTTGTTTAACTGTGGATGCGCCAGTGTTGGGAAAAAGAGAGCGAGATCAACGCAATGAATTTACCTTACCCCCTGGTTTACATCCTGCTAATTTAACCAAAATGTCAGGTTTAGACATTCCCCAAGAAAAAGGCGAGTCTGGTTTATTAACTTATTTTGCCCAGCAGATTAATCCGGCTTTGACTTGGAAGGATTTAGAATGGTTAAAATCTTTAAGTCCTTTACCGTTAGTTTTGAAAGGAATTTTACGGGGTGATGATGCGGTGAGGGCGGTGGAATATGGCGCACAGGGGATTGTGGTTTCTAATCATGGTGGTAGACAATTAGATGGGGCGATCGCTTCCTTGGATGCTTTACCGGAAATAGTCGCCGCAGTGGATGGTAAAGCGGAAGTCTTGTTAGATGGGGGTATTCGTCGGGGTACTGATATTCTTAAAGCTTTAGCGTTAGGGGCGAAAGCGGTTTTGATCGGTCGTCCCGTATTATGGGGATTAGCGGTATCTGGAGAAACGGGAGTAGCTGATATTATCAACCTACTCAAAGAGGAACTAACTACAGCAATGGCTCTCAGTGGTTGTGCTAGACTAGAGGATATAGATTCTAGTTTGGTGATTTGTCGTTAGTGGTTGTGGAAAAAAAAGGGCAAAAAATTTTTTTTTCCAAACCCCTTGCCAAATTAGAAGAATAGGTTATAATAGAAAAGTTGCTACCAAGGGCGAGTGGCGAAACTGGTAGACGCACCACACTCAAAATGTGGCGACCTTGCGGTCATAGGAGTTCGATTCTCCTCTTGCCCATTGCTTACTAGATAAGGGTTTTAGGGTTTTACCTCAAAACTATCAAATATAACTAACATAGTTATACCAGATAATTGAAACCTTCACTATGTATACATTGTAGCTATTTTGGCTACAAGCTAGGATAGCTGCCTAGTCAGTGTATATAATTTTGATATAAGGTATTATAGAAAATACATGATGCGGTTAATTTTAATAGGAATTTTGATTTTATTAACAGCTTGTAGTAGTATTGCATTGCAACCGACTTATGAATTAGTTGAAAAAGCCATTGCTATTCAACTAGAAAAAACTCAACAGCAACTTACACAAAAGCTAGATTTAGACTTTCAAAAATTTGAGATTAAGCAAGTAGTAATTACGCAAGAAGAACCTTTAACCATTGAATATTTACCAGCTTATCATGTCCAGGGAACTTATGATTTAACTGTTAAATTACCCAAAAAACAAATCACTCAACCACAAAAACCTTTTGATATTTATTTACAAATTCAACGAGAAGGTAAAAGTTGGCGTTTGCTACTTCCTGAAAAAACTAATAACGATAAACCATCAATTTGGCATAGTTATCAATTGATGATTGATAATTGATAATTTCTCGTTCGTAGTCTGAGACTGGGAACGAGATAAAAAGAGAGAGATAAAATTCTGACTCCTTGAACTCCTGACTCCTGACTTTTTAATAATTCTAATTTTGATAAACTCTACCTTTCCAAGCACCTCCTTTTCCTTGCCAATGTCGGTTAGCAGAATCTAATGTCATTAAAGTATATAAAAAGGCAATGATAGGTAAACAAAAAGCTAACCAAAGAGGACATTTATAAAAGGCGATTATGGGAAAATATGCGAATGTCATTAATAGCGATATGAGTAGACCTGTAATGATTATTAGCAGATTACCCATAATTAAACCTAAGATAATTCCTAAAATTGGCAGCATATAAACTATAAACATTCCTAAGACACTTCCCACTAACAACAAAGGAGAATAATTTAGTTGTGTGTAGGCGCTACGGGCTACCATATTCCAAATAGTTTCTAGGGAATCATAAGGACGCAAACTATAAGTTAAAGCATCTAATCCCACCCAAATTTTACCTTGATGAGATTTCACGACTTTGGCTAAAGAACAATCATCAATTAATGCGTGACGAATTATTTGTAGTCCGCCTATTTTTTCTAGGGTTTCTCGACGAATTAAAATACAACCACCAGCAGCAGCAGCAATAGATTTTTTCGGGTTATTTACCCAACGAAAAGGGTAAAGTTTTTGAAAGAAAAAGACAAAGGCAGGTATTAATAATTGTTCCCAAAAACTTTGACAGCGCAGTTTTACCATGAGAGATACTAAGTCTAAATTCTCTGTTTCTGCTTTGGCAACTAATCGCCGTAAATTACTAATATCATGTTCTATATCTGCATCTGTTAGTAATAAATAGTCAGGTAGTTGTAAAGACGTTTCATGAAACGTCTCTACAGCAACTTTTACACCTTGTTCCATTGCCCAAAGTTTACCACTCCAACCATGAGGTAAATCTGCACTATAAATAATATGTAATTGTTCGAGTTTATCAACTGCGTAAGCTACTCCTTGGGCAAAATTGGCTGTACCATCGGTACTTTGATCATCTACTAAAAATACATGAAAATTACCAGGATAGTCTTGTAAAAGGAGCGATCGCAAACTTACAGGAATTACATCAGCTTCATTCCTCGCTGGAACTACTACACACACTGTAGGTAAAGATTGTAATTTATTTGCTGTGGTTTTTAACTGTTGATCTACCCGCCAAAACTGCCCCCAAAACAACAGTAAAAATAACCAAATTGCTAAAGATAAAACCATCAAACCCGCTAAAATTTCTACCATAACTTCTACCATAACTGCTGAGGTCAGGATTTTATGCAAACACAAGACAGGGTAAAAGTCAAGGAAATTACAGAAGCGATCGCCGCTAGTCAAAAACATCTGCTGTCAATTCAAAAACCCGATGGTTATTGGTGGGCGGAATTAGAATCAAATGTTACCATCACTGCGGAAACTGTACTGTTACATAAAATTTGGGGAACAGATAAAACTCGACCTTTGCATAAGGTTGAAAACTATTTGCGATCGCAACAAAAAGAGCATGGAGGATGGGAACTATTTTATGGTGATGGGGGAGAACTCAGTACCACTGTAGAAGCTTACATGGCCTTGCGGTTATTAGGAGTACCTGCAACAGATCCCGCACTCATCAAAGCAAAGTCTTTAATTTTGCAAAAAGGTGGAATTAGCAAAACCCGCATTTTTACTAAATTACATTTAGCATTAATAGGTTGTTATAATTGGCGTGGACTGCCATCATTACCACCTTGGGTAATGCTATTACCTGAAAATTTTCCCTTCAATATTTATGAACTTTCAAGCTGGGCGCGTTCTAGCACTGTGCCATTATTAATAGTCTTTGATCAGAAACCTGTCTTTGAAATTGACAACCCCATCAACCTAGATGAATTATATACCGAAGGTGTGAATAATGTCAAATGGGAATTACCAAAAAATAATGATTGGTCGGATATATTTACCATTTTGGATGACGGGTTTAAATTAGCAGAAAGTTTAAATTTTGTACCTTTTCGAGAAGAAGGAATCAAAGCTGCTGAAAAATGGATTTTAGAACGTCAAGAAGCTACAGGAGACTGGGGGGGAATTATTCCCGCCATGTTAAATTCTCTGTTAGCTTTAAAATGTCTAGATTACGACGCTAACAATCCGATTATTTACCGGGGTTTAAAAGCAGTTGATAATTTCGCCATGGAAACAGAAAATAATTACTGCATTCAACCTTGTGTTTCTCCCGTATGGGATACAGCCTGGGCAATTCGCGCCTTAATTGATTCAGGTTTTGAGGCAGATCATCCAGTAATAGTAAAAGCTGGAGAATGGTTAATAGACAAACAAATACTTGATTATGGTGATTGGTTTGTCAAAAATAAACAAGGAAAACCCGGTGCTTGGGCGTTTGAATTTGATAACCGCTTTTATCCCGATGTGGATGATTCTGCTGTAGTTGTCATGGCTTTGCATCAGGCAAAATTACCCAATGAAAACCTCAAAAAACAAGCTATAAAAAGAGCTTTAAATTGGATAGCATCAATGCAATGTCAACCGGGAGGATGGGCAGCTTTTGATATTGATAATCATCAAGAATGGCTAAATTCTATTCCCTATGGTGACTTGAAAGCTATGATAGATCCAAATACTGCCGATGTCACCGCTAGAGTAATAGAAATGTTGGGCGTTGGTAACTTATCAATTCCCGCAGATAAGTTAGAAAAGGCGTTGAATTATCTTCTCAATGAACAAGAAACAGAAGGTTGTTGGTTTGGACGTTGGGGAGTAAATTATATTTATGGAACAAGTGGAGTTTTATCAGCATTAGCATTAATAAACCCCCAAAAATATCGCAGTGAAATAGAACGAGGTGCAGCTTGGTTAGTGAAAGTGCAAAACGCTGATGGTGGTTGGGGAGAAACTTGTTTTAGTTACAATGATCCGAGTTTAAAAGGTAAAGGAGACAGTACCGCATCTCAAACAGCTTGGGCGATAATTGGATTAATTGCAGCAGGTAAAGCTACCGGAAAATTTGATTTTCAGAGTCTTGAAAAAGGGGTTAATTATTTGTTAGAAACTCAAAGTTCAGATGGTACTTGGGATGAATATTACTTTACAGGCACAGGTTTTCCTTGTCATTTTTATCTCAAGTATCACCTTTATCAACAGTATTTTCCCTTAATTGCTTTGGGAAGATACAGCAGAATTTAGTAGTCAGGAAAAAGCACTGCGTTGAAGAGTAAAAATTGCTTGCTGTATAAGTTAGATCCTGTACTTGATTGATCTGCAATTTGCTGTATCACTGAATTAATAGGTGTATTGACACTCTGTTAACCTAAGCATGAGAGTCACCCCTCATGCTCGGCTTCAAAACCGTGGGTGATGTTTTCAGATCACATGGCTTCTTTCTAAGTTAACCTTAACTAAGCACAAATGTGTTTATATTTAGCCTTTTGTAACTCGATTTTCAAATTCTTTGCAAGTATTTTCGACTATAGCAAGAGCAGATGGATAAATACTATCATGCTCTTCTTTCAGCCAGGCTAAAAGTCTAGCAAGCTGGGCGTTCCGTAAATCTAAGTCTGTCTGAAAAATTATTGATGTTGCCATTGCTTGAGCATATTGAGGTGGATGACCTTGCTGTACTAAAGCATCAATCAGAGCGGCTAAGGCTTGCTGTGACACAGAAGCAGAAGCATTTTCTATAGACATAATTTAGGGAGAAATAATTGAATTTGACTAATTATGATAATAGATTTCACCTAATATTGCCATTCCTATTGTTCAGTAATTTTAAATTACTCAGTACCTAGGGTTTGCTGAAAAAGTCTTGTCGTGGAGACAGGGAACAGTTTCAAGAGTTCGATGGGAGCGATTTTTCCTTTGTGTACAATAGGACTTACGCAAGATGTGACTGAAAACCTTATTCTTGCGTAGGGGTAATTCATGTAGCTTGCTTCCCGAAGGGTATTACCCCTACTTTCATTCCCTTTTGCGTAAGTCCTGTATAAGTTGAAATCTCAGTATATATTCACTATTAAGCTTTTAGCCGTAAATCAATGCTTTTTAAATTGATTAGTCTGAATTGATTATACTTAAATAATTTTTGCTCACGAAACCAACTGCAACCCATACAGAACAAGGTGAATAGAATAAATACTTAAACATAATGTCTTTTTATTATACAAACTTTTGGCTATTTACAGATCACAGATACTGGTATGTGTAGATTAAGGTAAGTTACAAAAAATCTATTTTACTCCTAATATATTTACTTTTGTAACATTGTTGTTAACACAAGTTATAATTAGAACATTTTTTTTATCATAAAATTTACGTAAATATTTGTGATCAATGTCATTTAAGAGTAAAAATCATTACTTAAAGGCAATTCCACGTAAGGACAAAAACATAATTTCCTTAGCCATAAATTTCTTGATTTTTAGTTTTTTAGCCAGGTTGGCATTAAAAATTGTCATTGTCACAGTCAAGAAGGATCAGGGAAGAGACTCAAGAGAAAGGTTTTGGGTAAATTTAATTTTTGTTACAATCCGTTACATATTGAGTTATAACTTAGTAATAATAACTGACTTTATTCTCTACTACTGATTTTTTTGCCAGGCTATTTACAAATAGTAAAACTAGTGATATTAGTATAAAGAGTTCAAGCGAGTGTATAACTTACTATCTTGTAAATGTTAAATGACTCCAGTAAGGTAGGTTAACATCAGAAAATTCTGGGACTAGACAAACTGGAATTTCCTAGTGAGACTAACTATATAGTGGTTTAACCACATACATAAAGTTGTCTCCATATAACTTAGTAAATAAAAGATCAACCTTTATAAACCTTACTGTAGTCATGTTTACAATGAAACTATTACAAGATATAAGTAAATACTCAAATCAACAACAATGAATTAAGGTGCAAAACAATGGCAGTTGAAAAAACTAATTCTTCCTCCAGCTTGGCAGAAGTTATTGATAGAATCCTAGACAAAGGTATCGTTGTAGATGCTTGGGTTCGTGTTTCCTTGGTTGGTATTGAATTACTAGCAG
>NZ_JAQMTI010000269.1:0-5620 GCF_028329225.1 Sphaerospermopsis kisseleviana CS-549
AACCTTGATATATCAAAGGTTAGAGGCTGATAAACACAGAAATTAGTGCAAGGGTTTTGAAGGGTATACCGGAAAAAGTGTGCATTTTTGGGGATTTCAAGAGATGGCAAAGAAATTTTCAAATCTCCTCCTGACTCCTGTACGGGCGTTCGCGAAGCGTGCTGGAAGCATCAGCATTCGGAAAATAGGCTTGGACAAAAATTGATAATTAGTCGCCCTAATGCTTCGCCCCTACCACTTCTGACTCCTGACTCCTATGCTCTCACGGAAAGACTTTCTCAGCAACCCCTATTTAGGTTTCGCCTCAACAATGTAGGGAGTGTCAATTCTGTCCTCAAAGATTGTAGGATTTGGTAATTAACTTTTATTGATGATCAGTATGTCTGTTTCGGCTACTTTATCCCAATTGGTTGAAGTTCTATCAGCCCATCCTGTAAATTTATCTGCATCTGCATTAGCTCAAGTAAGCAAGGGTATCCAAACAGACACCAGGATTTTACAACCGGGTGAAGTGTTTTTAGCTTTACGTGGCGAAAAATTCGATGGACACAAGTTTGTACAAATGGCGATCGCCAAGGGTGCAATTGCCGCCATTGTAGAGTATACTGATGAAAACCCTGACATACCTGTATTACAAGTTCCCGACACTCTGAAGGCATATCAGCAAATTGCTAGATGGTGGCGGGATTCCTTGATTATTCCTGTAATTGGGGTAACAGGTTCAGTAGGTAAAACCACAACCAAGGAACTGATCGCCGCAGTTTTAGGAACTAGAGGACAAGTTCACAAAACCTATGGAAATTTCAACAATGAAATAGGTGTTCCTAAAACGCTGTTAGAAATGGGTGCAGAACATGATTTTGCAGTCATAGAAATGGCCATGCGAGGAAGGGGACAAATTGCGGAATTAACACAAATAGCTAGTCCAAATATCGGTGTTATTACTAATGTGGGAACAGCACATATTGAGCTACTAGGTTCAGAACAAGCGATCGCAGAAGCTAAATGTGAATTATTAGCAGAAATGTCTGATGATAGTGTAGCAATTCTCAATTACGATAGTCCCCTATTAATGGAGATAGCAAAGAAATTTTGGCAGGGAAAAGTGATTAGTTATGGTTTTTCCGGTGGAGATATTCAAGGGAAATTAGTTGACAATGAAACTATAGAAGTAGCAGGAATGGATTTACCATTACCCTTACCAGGTCGTCATAATGCCACTAATTTTTTAGCAGCATTAGCAGTAGCTAAGGTATTAGAAATTGATTGGCAAACCCTAAAAAAAGGGGTAATTGTGAATATGCCAGGAGGGCGATCGCAAAGGTTTACATTACCTAATGATATTGTAATTTTAGATGAAACTTATAACGCCGCCCCAGAAGCGATGTTAGCAGCTTTGCAGTTATTAGCAGATACACCAGGAAAGCGGAAAATTGCCGTATTAGGAGCAATGAAGGAATTAGGAGACAGATCCCCACAATTACATCAACAAGTTGGGGAAATGGTGCAGAAATTGAATTTAGATGGGTTATTGATTTTAGTTAATAGCCAAGATGCAGAAATTATTGCTGATAGTGCAAAAGGAATTCCTTGTGAATGTTTTGCTACTCATAGTGATTTAGTAACCAGATTAAATACTTATGTAAAGGAGGGCGATCGCTTATTATTTAAAGCTGCCCATTCCGTAGGATTAGATCAGGTTGTTAATCAGTTTCGATTGTCAATTGATAATTGATAATTTGTAAGGAGTCAGGAGTCAGGAGTCAGGAGTCAGGAGTCAGAAGGAAGAATTAGAAGCATCTGACAATTACTTCTCCTGACCTGAAAGTGAGAAGATTGGAAAATAGGAAATTGTTTCTTTTTTTCTTTTTTTCTCATAGAAAGGAGAGATTGTAAACCTGGAAGTAAACAGTGAATTAAACAATTGTCGTAAGGATTCAGGATACAGAATACAGAATTAATGAGAGTTTTCGATTCATTCTTGATAATTAATGAAAAAACTTTCTCCTGTAAATTCTGGCTACAAACAAATATTCTTCCTCCTGACTCCTGACTCCTGACTCCTGCTGTAAAGTATAAATTATTAATTATGTATTATAAATCCTGAATTATCAATTATGGCTGTTGCGACACTCCATGTAAATCCCGTCATAGGTAACGATGCTAATACAGGTTCTCGGTTAAGTCCGTTAAAAAGTATCACCCGTGCCTTAAAAGCCACCAGAACCCCAGGAATTATTCAGTTAGCACCAGGAACGTATAGCACTTCTAACGGAGAGGTGTTTCCGCTGATTATTCCTGGGGAAATGCTCGTAGTAGGTAACGAATCTAACAAAGGTCAGGGAATTATTATTTCTGGCAGTGGTGAGTATCAAAGTCCTACCTTTGGTTGGCAAGATATCACATTGCTGTTGTTAGGTAATGCCAGTTTGTTAGGGGTAACAGTGATCAATCCTGTTTCTAAGGGTACTGGGATTTGGATTGAATCAACAGCACCGACTTTAGCTAATAATACATTCAGTAAATGTGGACGGGAAGGGATATTTGCAACTGGTAAGGCTAAACCCGCCATTTTAGATAATGTATTTGTCCAAAATGCTGCCAGTGGTTTAATGATGGCACGTTATAGCAAAGGGGAAGTGTTGCGGAATGTATTTGAAAATAACCCTGTAGGGATAGCTATTAGCGATTTTGCAGCCCCTCTAGTGGCCAATAACAAACTTGCCAATAACTCGATAGGTATAGCCCTTTCTCGTGATGCTAGTCCGGTATTACGACGAAATTTGATTTGCCAAAATACCCAAGGTGGTTTATTGGTAAATGGTAATGCTGTTCCTGAGTTGGGTAAACCCGAAGATCCGGCTGATAATATTTTTCGTGATCACAAAGATTTTGATATTCAAAATATATCATCTCAAAAAGTGATTTCTGTAGGCAATCAGTTAAATCCTGCCCAAGTTCAGGGAGTAGTAAAATTTCTCGCTGCTACAGCCGATACTCCTAGTCAAGTTATTAGTACCAGTTTTTCAGACTTAGATGGACATTGGGCAGCGGCGTTTGTAGAAGCTTTGGTGAATAAAGGTTTTATTAGTGGTTTCCCTGATGGCACATTTCGACCTGCTACACCTATTACCCGCGCTCAATATGCTGCCTTAATTACTAAGACTTTTCAACTACCTGCTAGTAATAACCTGAATAGATTTAAAGATGTCAGAACTGATTTTTGGGCAGCTTCAGCTATTGCTAGTGCGGCTGATGCCGGTTTTTTGAGTGGCTTTCCCGATGGTACTTTTAGACCAGGACAAAATTTAACCAAAGTACAGGCGATAGTATCAATTATTAATGGTTTAAAATTTACAGGCAGTAATCCTAACGGGTTAAATGTGTATAGCGATCGCGCCCAAATTCCTAGTTATGCTACAAATGCAGTCACAGTTGCTACTCAAAAACTGCTAATAGTCAATTATCCCCAAATAGAACTATTAGAACCACTCAGAGAAATTACTCGTGCAGAGGTAGCAGCATTAATTTATCAAGCTTTAGTTTCCAGAGGTGAGGCACAAGTTATTTCTTCTCCCTACATTGTCAAACCAGATACAGAAATTCCCTCATTTTCTGATTTGGTAGGACATTGGGCAGAAGCATATATTCGGGCGTTGGTGAGTATGAATTTAACTCAAGGTTTTGCTGATGGTAGTTATCAACCAGATAAAGCCATGACTCGCGCCCAATATGCGGCTTTAATAGCCGCTGCTTTTAACCCTACACCCAAACGTCAAGGAATAGAATTTATAGATGTTCCCGCTGATTTTTGGGCAGCTAAAGCCATTCACATAGCTGCTAGAGGTGGTTTTGTCGGTGGGTTTAGCGATCGCACTTTTCGCCCAGATCAAAATGTGCAAAGAATACAGGTGTTAGTTTCCCTAGTCAACGGACTCGGACTACCACCAGCTAACAATGCTAATAACAATTTATTAACTGCCTACAGTGATATAAAATCAGTACCTGAATATGCCAGAACCGCGATCGCAACCGCCAACCAACACAAAATTATTGTTAATTATCCAGATCCCAAACTGCTTGCACCTACCAGAGAAGCCACACGGGCTGAAGTTGCAGCTATGATTTATCAGGCATTAGTGGCAATTAAACGGGTTAAAGGTATTTAGTTATTGGTAACAGGGAATAGGAACAGGATAAAATTCATCAACTCTTGCTATTTTGCTTGTTGCCTTGTCATAACGACAATTTTTAACACTCACCAACTTAGTGTAATGCCTAGCTTAAAACTTTCTCAGACTGGATTGCAAATTACTAAACAAGCTCGTAAAGAAAAAGGTTGGACAATTGATAATCCGCTTTGGTTAGAACAAACCAGTCAAATTATTGAACCTAACTGTAACTGGGAAAATGCCGAAGTATTTGCAGCAGGGGTATCTTTAGCGACATGGAAACGCTTCCTTAAAGGTGATGCCATTGATGCCTCAGCATTTAAAGCATTTTGTCAGGTTTTGGGTTTAAATTGGCAAGACTTAGTGGAACGTCCTCTCAATTCTTCCATAGCTAATACAACCCAAATCCCCTATATTCCCTTATTCTTTGGCAGACGTTACGAACTAGCGACACTTAGCCAAGCAATAGAACAAAGAACACCCCTGATTGTCATCACAGGAATAGGAGGTATTGGGAAAACAGCTTTAGCTGTAAAATTAGCAGAAAATAGGCGATCGCATTTTCAAAAAACTCTGTGGTTTTCCTTTCACCACAACCCACCAGCAACAGATAAACCACCAGATTTAGCACCGCAAACCCTACTAATTTTTGATGGTTGGGATGCAATTTTAGGGGGTAACCGCGGGGGACAATATCGTGCAGGATATGAACTATATGCAGACTTTCTCCGCAGTGTTGTCCAAACGCCTCATGATAGTTGTGTGATGATCACTAGCCGCGAACAACCAGAGGGACTAAATCTTTTAAGTGCTGCGGGTGCGGTGATTTTTCCCCTGGGTGGACTTATGGAAGGTGCAATTGAACTTTTGCAGCATCATCAACTTACCTTTGATGCTCAACAGTGGATTACTCTAGTTAATCAATATGGTGGTAATCCCTTATTTCTGAATATGGCCGCCAATTTCATCCATGAATTATTTGCTGGAGATGTGGGAGAGTTTCTTGCTTCTGGAACATTAGTCTCTGGTGAATTTGCTCCCCTGGTAACACGATGGCTAGAACAAATTTCTCCTTTAGAAAAAATGATTATGGAGTTTTTAGCCACTAAATTACAAGGATTCACTCGTCAAGAAATACTCTTAAACCTCAAAAATAATGCTGCTAATGGCGATATTTTAGCAGCACTCTTATCTTTAAAACGACGAGCGTTGATAGAAACAATCAAAGATGAAGCAATGGAAAGATTTTATCTACAACCCGTGATTCTTAAATGCGTACAGCGATTATTTAGGGTTTGCTGAATAAAGCTAAAACCTTGATATATCAAAGGTTAGAGGCTGATAAACACAGAAATTAGTGCAAGGGTTTTGAAGGGTATACCGGAAAAAGTGTGCATTTTTGGGGATTTCAAGAGATGGCAAAGAAATTTTCAAATCTCCTCCTGACT
>NZ_JAQMTI010000270.1:0-8072 GCF_028329225.1 Sphaerospermopsis kisseleviana CS-549
ACTGGTGACTGGTGACTGGTGACTGGTGACTGGGGACTGGTGACTGGTGACTGGTGACTGGTGACTGGGTAATCAATTTTATGTTTTTTAATCAGCAATTCCCAATTCCCAATTCCCAATTCCCAATTCCCAATTCCCAATTCTCAATTCCCAATTCCCAATTCCCAAATAATATGAAAAAAATCGTTATTGATCCGGTTACGAGAATAGAAGGCCACGCCAAAATTAGCATTTATTTAGACGATAACGGTCAAGTAAATGATGCGCGGTTTCATGTGACAGAATTTCGCGGTTTTGAAAAGTTTTGTGTGGGTCGTCCTTTCCCAGAAATGCCTGGAATTACTGCAAGAATTTGCGGTATTTGTCCAGTAAGTCATTTATTGGCATCAGCAAAAACAGGTGATCAAATACTGGCTGTCACTATTCCCAAAGCCGCGACAAAATTACGCAGGTTAATGAATTTAGGGCAAATTGTCCAATCTCATGCTTTGAGTTTCTTTCACCTGAGCGCCCCAGATTTATTATTAGGAATGGACAGCGAACCAGCAAACAGAAATGTGTTTGGTTTGATAGCAGCCGACCCAGAATTAGCTAGAGGTGGTATTCGTTTACGGCAATTTGGACAGGAAATTATTGAACTATTAGGAGGTAAAAAAGTCCATCCTTCTTGGGCAGTTCCTGGTGGTGTCAGTGATCCTTTAACCCAAGAAAATCGCACTCATATTCAAAACCGCATTCCTGAAGCAAAAACCACGGTTTTAAATGCCATAGATTTATTTAAAGGTTTACTAAAAGATTACGAAAAAGAAGCGCAAACTTTTGGTAATTTTCCTAGTTTATTTATGGGTTTAGTGACTCCTGATGGTCTATGGGAAACCTACGACGGACATATCCGCTTTGTTGATAGTGCAGGAAATATTGTTGCTGATAAATTAGATGCTGCTAATTATCCTGAATTTATCGGTGAAGCTGTGCAAGCTGATTCTTATTTAAAATCTCCTTACTATCGTCCTTTAGGTTATCCTGATACAAGCGATCATTGCCGTTTAGATAGTGGAATGTATCGCGTTGGACCATTGGCAAGGTTGAATGTTTGTAGCCACATTGGTACACCGTTAGCAGATAAAGAATTAAAAGAATTTCGCAGTCATGGAACTGGTACTGTTAAATCTTCTTTCTTTTATCACTATGCACGGTTAATTGAAATTTTGGCTTGTATTGAACACATTGAAATTTTACTGGATGACCCAGATATTTTATCAACTCGTTTGCGGGCGGAAGCTGGTATTAATCAATTAGAAGCTGTGGGTGTCAGTGAAGCACCAAGGGGGACTTTATTCCATCATTATAAAGTTGATGAAAATGGTTTGATGGCAAAGGTAAATTTGATTATTGCTACTGGTCAAAATAATTTAGCAATGAATCGTACAGTTGCCCAAATTGCCCGTCATTTTGTCAATGGTAGTGATATTCAACAGGGAATGTTAAACCGGGTAGAGGCTGGTATTCGGGCTTTTGATCCTTGTTTGAGTTGTTCTACTCATGCGGTGGGACAAATGCCTTTATTGATAGAATTGGTGAATAAAGATGGAAATGTGGTAAATCAAATTTGTCGAGATTAATTACATTATCTTATAGATCCCCAAATTCTTTGAGAATTCGGGGATCTTTTAGTTGTATAAAAAAAAGCGGCTGATATAGCCGCCTTAGTATGTATACTGTTATTCGCTCATCTTGATCCCCGCTTGCATTGGGTCAAAGTTGTGGGGAAAATGGGTGTTATGGTTACAGTCAGCATTCTCTAAATGGGTTCCCTGCAAGTCAGCTTGACGTAGATTCGCAGAAAACAACATTGCACCCCGCAAATCTGCATTCTGTAAATTAGCTTGACTCAAATCAGCGTAGCTAAGATCACAACCGCGTAAATTAGCACCGCTAAGGTTAGCTGTACTTAAATCAGCATAACTAAGATTAGATCCTTTTAATTCAACATCTTGTAGATTAGCATCACTTAATTCTGCTCTTTCAAAGTCTCGTTTCCCCACTGCGTATTCTTTTACAATAGTAGCAGCACTATTAATTGGCTGTTGAAAATTGACTTCAGGCATAAAACAGCCTCACAACTTATCTAAATTTTTTTAACTGTCTTTATTCAGTTACCGCAATTGATTATACAACCAATAATCTATAAATCACATTTATTATTAACATAAGTTTGTGTTTGTTTTTGTGGAGTTTCTTCACAAATTCCTCAAGTTTTGATGCTATTTTAAAAAAAATTAATCTGTTGCTAACGAGAACAAAATTTTCCTTGGTATGAATAACCATTTGTATTAAGAACTTTTAATTTTCGTATAATTTATTATGTTGTCATCCTTAATTTCATAACATATATGATAAAATGACTAATAGAACTTCAAGATTAAAAAGGAGAAGTTAGTGAAACAACAATTAGAACAACAACAGTCTAATAACTCGTTAAATCTTTATGAACAAGATTTTCAACTGTGGATTGAACAAACGATTAACTCCTTAGAAACCAAACAATTTAACTCATTAGATATTGAACATTTAATTGAGGAGCTTAAAGAGTTGGGGAAATCAGAAAAAAGAGCATTAGAAAGTAACTTAATGGTTTTATTGGCACATCTACTAAAACTGATGGTACAACATGATGCTCCTGATTCCATGACACAAAGTTGGTATCGTTCCATCATTGAAAATCGTCAACGGATTTTAATTGCTCTGAAAAATACTCCTTCTTTGAAATCCTATTTAGAAACAGCATTAGAAAGAGCCTATCCTGACGGGCGTAATTTAGCCATTCAAGAAGGGAAAAAAGCCTCTTTTGGTGTGCGTATTCCTCCAGAAAATGAATATCCAAATATTTGCCCTTTTTCCCTAGAACAAATATTAGATCAAGACTTTTTCAATCTTCCTAACGAATAATGATCACAACAACAGTAATTGGTTATGGTAATGATTTACGTGGTGATGATGCCATTGGACAACGAATAGCAAATACTATTCAATCATGGCATTTATCCAATGTCAAATCCTATGGTGTTCATCAATTAACACCAGAATTAGCTGCAAATTTAGCCCAGACAAATATAGTAATTTTTGTTGATGCTGGTGTTAATTGCCAAACTGAGGATGTACAGGTAGAATCTTTATTACCAGCGATGGGTAAAGAAATAAATGGACATATATTGAATCCAGAATCATTGCTTTATTTGTCTCAATACCTGTATAATTATTGTCCAGAAGCCTGGTTAATTACAGTCCCAGGAGAGAATTTTGAATTGTGCGATCGCATTTCACCAACAGCACAAAAAGGCATTACCACTGCACTTTCAAAAATCATGCAAATTCTTGATCAAGATCACAATATATTCATGCAATAACAATGAAAATAGGTAATGGGTAATTGGTAATTAGTAATTGTAAAAAACAACTAATGACTAATAACTAATGACTAATAACTAATTAAGGAGTAATTATGCAAGCATCTATCACACGAAACCCAGACAAAGCTTACGACATCCTACAAACTGAGAGACTAAACCCCTTAGACGCGATTTTTGCACCTCAAACCGTTGCTGTTATTGGTGCTAGTGAAAAACCTGGAAGTGTGGGTAGAACTTTACTTTGGAATTTAATTACAAATCCGTTTAATGGAACAGTTTTTCCTATCAATCCTAAGCACAATAGTGTATTAGGAATTAAAGCCTATCCTACTATTTTTGATGTTCCTGAAAAAATAGATTTAGCGGTAATTGCTACCCCTGCGCCTACAGTACCACAAATTATTACTGATTGTGTGCAAGCTGGAATTAAAGGGGCAATAATTATCTCGGCTGGTTTTAAAGAAGCAGGAGAAAAAGGAATAGCTTTAGAAAAAGAAATTCTCGACATAGCACACAAAGGAAAAATTAGAATTATTGGACCAAACTGTTTAGGAGTTATGAGTCCAATTTCCGGTTTAAATGCCACATTTGCTAGTAAAATGGCACAACCAGGAAACGTAGGTTTCCTCAGTCAAAGCGGTGCTTTATGTACATCAATTCTAGATTGGAGTTTACAGGAAAACGTTGGTTTTAGTGCCTTCGTTTCTATCGGTTCAATGTTAGATATAGGTTGGGGAGACTTAATTTATTATTTGGGAGATGACCCCAATACAAAAAGTATTGTAATTTATATGGAATCCATCGGTGATGCGCGTTCTTTTCTATCCGCAGCGAGAGAAGTAGCATTAACAAAACCGATAATTGTTATTAAAGCCGGTCGTACCGCAGCAGCAGCAAAAGCGGCCGCTTCTCATACAGGTTCATTAGCAGGAAGTGATGCTGTTTTAGATGCTGCATTTAGAAGATGTGGAGTATTAAGAGTTGATAGTATTTCTGATTTATTTGATATGTCAGAAGTATTAGCAAAACAACCGCGCCCCAAAGGTCCACATTTAACAATTTTAACTAATGCTGGTGGTCCTGGAGTCTTAGCCACCGATACATTAATAGAAAGTAAAGGCAAACTCGCACCAATTTCCCAAGAAGTCATTAATTCTTTGAATGAAATTTTACCACCACAATGGAGTCATAATAACCCGATTGATATTTTAGGAGATGCCGATCCTCAACGTTATACAAAAGCTTTAGAAATTGCAGCTAAAGATCCTAATAGTGATGGGTTATTAGTAATTTTAACACCCCAAGCTATGACCGATCCGACAAAAATTGCTGAGGAATTAAAACCCTATTCCCAAATGGCGAATAAACCAATTTTAGCTAGTTGGATGGGTGGGGAAGATGTGGCAGAAGGAAAACAAATTCTTAACCGTCAAGGTATTCCTACTTATGCTTATCCCGATACAGCAGCGCGGATATTTAGCTATATGTGGCAGTATAGCTATAACCTCAAGGGTATTTATGAAACTCCGGTATTACCAAGTTTAGAATGTGATACAAATACCCGTGATTGTGCATTGGTGGAAACCATTATTAACGATGCCAGAAAAGCCGGAAGAACAATTTTAACAGAGTTTGAATCTAAAGAAATATTAGCTGCTTATGGTATTCCAGTTGTCGCTGGAAGTATTGCTAAGAGTGCAGAAGAAGCAGTAGAATGTGCGGAGAAAATCGGTTATCCCGTGGTTTTAAAATTGTATTCCCAAACAATTACCCATAAAACAGATGTGGGGGGAGTACAGTTAAATTTGCGAAATGCCGAAGCTGTAAAAAGAGCTTATCATTTAATAGAAACTTCGGTATTACAAAAAGCCAAACTAGAAGATTTTTTAGGCGTAACCGTGCAGCAAATGGTCAAAACTAGCGGTTATGAATTGATAATTGGTAGTAGTTTAGATCCGCAGTTTGGACCAGTATTATTATTTGGTGCTGGGGGAGAATTAGTCGAGGTTTTCCAAGATAGCGCCATTGCTTTACCACCTTTAAATAGTACCCTAGCAAGAAGGATGATGGAACAAACCAAAATCTACAAAGCTTTAAAAGGAGTGCGGGGTAGACAAAGTATAGATATGGCAGCTTTGGAGGAATTGTTAGTAGTATTTAGTCATTTGGTAGTTGAACAACCAGCGATTAAAGAAATAGATATTAATCCTTTATTAGCTATTCCTCCCTCTCCTGATCATCCTGGTGGTTTAATAGCATTAGATGGGAGAATAGTTTTACATTCTGCTGATGTAGGAGAAACGGAATTACCAAAATTAGCAATTCGTCCCTATCCTCACCAATATGTTAGTGATTGGACATTAAAAAATGGTACACCAATTACTATCCGTCCGATCCGTCCAGAAGATGAACCATTAATGGTAAAATTCCATAAAACACTATCAGAGGAAAGTGTTTATTTGCGGTATTTTCACATGGTTAAATTAAGTCAAAGAATAGCTCATGAAAGACTGACAAGAATTTGTTTTATTGACTATGATCGAGAAATGGCATTAGTCGCAGAACATCACAACCCAGAAACTCAAGCAACGGAAATTTTAGCCGTAGGAAGATTGAGTAAATTACATGGTAATGATGGGGCAGAATTTGCTATGCTGGTGAGCGATCGCTATCAATGTAATGGTTTAGGTACAGAGTTAGTCAAGAGATTAATAGAAGTAGGTAAAAACGAGAAAATATCCTCTATTTCTGCCGATATCTTAGCTGATAATTTAGGAATGCAAAAAGTATGTGAAAGACTCGGTTTTAAGGTGTCACATAGCAATGATGCAACGGTGTTAAAAGCTGAAATTGATTTGTAATCAGTCAGTATACTGTAGGGGTTTAGCATTGCTAAACCCTTACTATTTTTACTTCCTTAACACTCAAAGCTTACTAATATTTTTTTCTGTATCCTCTGTGTCTCTGTAGTTCGTTATTAAAAAAATATGCTGCAAAACAATATTAATCAAATTTGGCAAAATCTGGAAAATACCAAAACAGAAAAACAGCCATTTACCCAAGATGTAATTAATAACTTACCAGAACCAGTACAACGTTATTTCTTACACGCTATTACTCTGGGAACACCCTTAGCAACTGGTGTGAAGTTAAAAATGCAAGGTTATTTTCAACCTAGTAAAGATAAAAAATTACCCATGCAAGCTACAGAAATTTTAACTGCTAAAGGATTTGTTTGGCAAGCAGTAATGGGGAATAAATTTTTTAATATTAAAGGAGCAGATTATTATTATAATAATTCAGCAAAAGTAGAGTTTAAAATTTGGGGGTTAATCCCATTAGTCAAAGAAGAAAATCCTGATATTAACCGTTCTAGTATTGGTAGATTTGCAGGTGAATTATTCTGGTTGCCATCTGCTTTATTACCACAAAATCAGGTAAGTTTGCAAGCTATTGATCACAATACAATTCAAGCAAATTTCAATATTGAGGGTGAAACAGTTAATCTCACTTTTATCATTGATGAAAATGGTAGAGTTTTAGAAGTAAAATTACCACGTTGGGGAAATCAAACCACATATAAAAGTTGGCAATATATACCCTTTGGTGGTACATTTTCTCAAGAAACTAGTTTTCAAGGTTATACTATTCCTTCCCAAATAAATGCAGGATGGTGGTTAGGAAGCGAACAGTATAATGGTTTTTTTCAAGCAAGTATTGAGGAAGCGGAATTTTTTTAAGTTGTTTTTAAGCATTTGGGAAAGTTTAGATGTTAAAATATTATCAAATAGCCAAATTTATGGAAATGTAAATACTCAACTATGACTAAGATTATTTTAGAAGATTTAGATCCCATTATTATCGAGACTTTAAAAACTCGCGCCGAAAAACATGGTAACTCTTTACAGGCAGAAATTAAGACAATTTTACAACAGGTAATTCAAGCAGAAGCGGAAAAAATAAAAAGTTCCGAAGATGAGATAATTCAGCAAAAATCTGTTTTAATGCTGCAACAAATTGAAAATCATGCTCGTCTAAATGGTAAAGAAATTAATTCATTTAGCAATGTTGCCACCATCATAAATGAACCTGAATTACTAGAAATTAAAAATCAATTAAAAGAATTAAAACAAGAAATGTCTCTGGGGGAATTATCCATTAGAGAAGCAAGAGAAGAAGGAAGAAGATATTAATGTTATTTGTTTTAGATTGATCCGAATGTATAATAATTTTGATTTTAGATGTTTTTTTAAGAGCTTATTGGGGTAATTTCTCTAAAATCTCCCTCGTAATATTCGCCCGATATTCATCTTTATATTCAATAAATATATCTAATGCTGTTTGTAAATTTACCTTCGCTTCTTGATCATTTTCCTGTAAGTGTGCCAATATACCTAAATTTTGATAAGTTAAGGCTTGAGAATATCTATCCCCATATTCGATATAGATAGCTAAAGCTTGTTGATAAAATTCCCGTGCTTGGGCATATTCTCGCATTTCTTGGGCTACTCTTCCCAACTGGTGGTAAGTTCCAGCTGTTTCATATCTATCCTCATATTCGATAAGGATAGCTAAAGCTTGTTGATAAAATTCCCGTGCTTGGGCATATTCTCGCATTTCTTGGGCTACAATTCCCAACTGGTGGTAGGTACTAGCTTGAGA
>NZ_JAQMTI010000271.1:0-9157 GCF_028329225.1 Sphaerospermopsis kisseleviana CS-549
AACAAAAACAATCCAAAATTCTTGCATCCAAAATCCAAAATAAATAACTCCTGACTCTTGTACGGGCGAAGTAGGGGCGAAGCCTGCCTGTCGGCAGACAGGCATTCGGAAAATAACCTGTGATCAAAATTGATAATTTATCGCCCGAATGCTTCGCCCTTACAGGAAAATAGCCTTTTCATAAAATTGATAATTGGTCGCCCGAATGCTTCGCCCCTACGACTCCTGACTCCTTATCATAAATTTTCCATTTAGCAATCTAGCAGGTAAAACTGTGGTTAGCATCTTGAGTAATCTTGGTAATCTCCTTGGTAAATCCAACAAAGGTGTTGGTATTGAACTAGCACCAGATCGAATGAACATAGTTCAAATGCGTAAGCAGCGCCAAGGTTTAAAAATAGAATCTTTGATAACTTACCCCGTCCCAGAGGGAATAATTATAGATGGTAAGATTAACGATTCTCCCCGGATGGCGGAAATTATCCAACAGGCAATAGCTGAAAGCAAAATCCAAGCTTCCCGTTTTGCTACTTGTATTCCCGGAAAAGATGCTATTGTGCGTGTGATTCCTGTACCAGCTGAGTTGGATGATAAAGAGTTGCGGGACATTGTGCTTAACCATGAAGCAGCATTGTATTTACCCTATCCACGAGAAGAAGCTGATGTAGATTATCAAAAATTGGGGTATGTTGTAGACGAGGATGGCATTGAAAAAGTACAAGTGCTTTTGGTTGCCACTCGTAAAGAAGTGACAGATACCTATATTAATACTTTTGCCGAAGCTGGATTAGCAGTTGATGTTTTAGAGATTAACAGTTTTGCTCTGATTAGAACTATTCGGGATCAGTTGCGACTATTCGGACCCCAAGAAGCAGCAGTTTTAGTTGATATTGAATTTGATAGTACAGAAATTGCCATCATTATCAATGGAGTACCACAATTTTCTCGTGCTGTGCCTATAGGTACATATCAACTGCAAGCGGCTTTATCTAGGGCAATGAATTTCCCCATATCACGGGAGATGGATATGTTGATGGATATGATTATTCCCGCAAATCCTTTGGATGTAGCTAGAACCGGGCTGACTGGTGCTAATCCTGGTATGAGTCCGATGTTAAAAATACTAGGAGAATTAGCTGATGAATTACGTCGTTCTATAGATTTTTATATCAATCAGAGTGAGGGTTTAGAAGTTGCACAGATTTTACTAGCTGGTATGGGAGGAGGATTGCAACAACTGGATGAATTTTTTACTCAAAGATTAGGTTTTCCTACTACTCAAATAGATCCGATCAGAGATTTATCTTTGGAAGTAGAAGAAGATAAATATCCCCCAGTGCAACGCCCTGGTTTGGGGATAGTTCTTGGTTTAGGAATGCGGGAGGCATAAAAAAATGTACAGTCTAGATATTAATTTTCTCAAAGATCGCTCACCTGCTGAGTTGGATAATAATAAACCTGTTAGACCAAAAACTGATATCACTGAATATACACCAGCTTTATTGGGAGTCGGTGTGGGTTTGTCTATTCCAGCTTTGGTGTTTGGTGTTTTGTTGTTTTTACAAGCCCAAAATGCAGGACTAGGACAACAAATTGCCCAACTAGAGGAGGAAAACAAAAACCTAGATGTAAAATTAGCCGATATTCAGAAAATTAAGGAGGAAACACAAGGCATCAAAGATCAAACACAAGCTTTAGTCACAGTGTTTGATCAGATTCGTCCTTGGTCAGCAATGTTACAGGATTTACGCGATCGCATTCCCGCAAATGTACAGTTGGAAACCATTAAACAAATTCCACCTGTGATCAAAGCCAAGAACAGTGAAGACGACAGTAACAATGCCGGAGAATTAGAAATTACAGGTTATGCCCGTTCTTTTGCTGATGTCAATGACTTTCTGTTAATTATGGGCAAATCCAAGTTATTTAAGCCCGAAGAAAGCAGAATTAGTACAGCGGAATTAGTTGATGCACCTGAGATCACTGGTGCTGTTCCACCTGAGACGAAAAATGAAGTGAAATTTAAACCTCCTCAAGTAGTTAAATACACTATTAAAGCTAGTTTAAGTCCTGTACCTGCATCGCAATTAATCCGTGATTTAGAACAAAAAGGTACAGTCGGATTAGTTGAAAGAATCCGTAACTTGCAAAAAATAGGAGCCATTAAATGACAGTCAGTGATGATTTAAATTTTTCTAAAAACGCCAATTTTGATGAGGCTGGATCTTCCTATCCTGTTGCCTTTGGTGTTACTTTTATACCTAAAGTAACTGGTGGGGTAGTTGGTGCTATGGGCTTGCTAGGCGCTGTTTATATGATACTAAACATGGTCATGCCAGAGTTTACCAACTTCCAAGACTTGCAAACCAAAAGTAAGGACTTGCAAGGACAAGTAGACCAAAAAAATCTCCAAGCTAAACAAGCAGATAAATTACTAGGAGAATTAGCTCAATCTAAGCAACAACAAACCCAAGTTTTAGCTTTATTTGCTAATGAAAAAAGTCTGGATACATTACTTTTGGATACCAGTCGTTTGGTAGATTCCAGTAATGCTACAGCTATGGGCAGTAATGCCATTAAAGCCCAACTGAAAAAGTTTGCACCAGCAGGAGAAAAACCAGAAATTATTACTGATGGTAGTCTGGGAGACAAAGTTAACAACAAACTCAAACGCCAAGTTATCAAAGTAGAAATAGAAGGCAATTTTGAACAAACTCAGGCAATCATGCGTAATATTGAGCGATTACAGCCTTTATTACTCGTGCAAAATTATGATTCTAAATTAGTACCACCAGAAAAAGAAGATACAGATGATAAGCAAAAAGGAGTGCGTACAGGAGTCGGCAAAATTTCTACTTCCTTTGACTTAGTAGCATTAATGCCATTAACTGCTGAAGAACAGGCAGAAGCAGCAGCAAAAACCGCACCACCGCCTAAGTAACCTGCAAAAATCCTGAGTGCTGATTTGTCACTTATATGGCAATTCCATGTACAATGGATGACTATTAGATTTTGGCTTAATAAGTAGATATACAGACTGTTTTTTATTGAATGTGAGGAATGAACTGTGAAACAAGTTCATAGTAATGTTTTAATTTCTAGTGCGGTTGCTTGTGTCGTTTTAGCAGCACAACCTGTTTTGGCACAGACCACTCAAATTACAGAAGTGAAACTCAATCCCGTTGATGGGGGAATTAGTGTAATTTTAAAGACATCTTCTGGAAATAAACCCCAGATTTTCACCACTAAAAGAGATAAAGCCTTAGTTGCAGATATTATTAATACGCAACTGCGTTTACCTCAAGGCAAGAGTTTCCGTCAAGAAAAACCCGCACCGGGAATAGCATCTGTAGAAGTTAATCAGTTAGATGCTAATAGTGTCCGTGTTACCGTCATGGGTATTGATAACGCTCCTGCTGGTAAACCTGTAGTCCGTGAAAATAACAATCTGACTCTTGGTTTTACTACCACAGGAAACGCGACAGCAGCAGCACCCACACCAACCACAACCCCAACCACACCGAATACAAACACCACAGCATCAGCACCTCCAACTCCCCCTGGTGGTGCTGTAGAATTTGGTAAACAACCAGATGTGTTAGTACCTAACCCAGAAATAACAATTGATGGTAAAAAAGCACAACCAGCAGGACCAAATCAACCTTATAACCTAGCACCGCCTTTTTTACCTAGAGCAGTTGCCCCACCAGTGGGAGATATTACAGTATCTAACATTGATACATCTCCTACAACTATTGATTTAGGAACACAGGAACGAGTACCGCGTTTGGTGTTACGTGATGCACCAGTGAGGGAAGTTTTATCACTATTGGCTCGTGCTGCTGGACTTAACCTGGCTTATGTGGGATCAGAAGGAACAGCGCCACCAGCAGGCCAAACCATTAGCCAAACAATTTCTTTAGATATAGAAAATGAACCAGTGCAGGATGTATTTAATTACGTTTTGCGTTTGAGTGGTTTAGAAGCTAACCGCAGTGGGAGGACAATTTTTGTCGGCGCTAAATTGCCTAATTCTACCCGTGATACTGTAATGCGGAGTTTGCGACTCAATCAGGTTTCAGCTGATGTTGCCATAAACTTTTTAGTAAGTTTAGGAGCAGAAAGTAGTGTCAGTGTTGAAAGAACAATTACTAATGTTGTTTCTACTAAGGTAGGTGAGGAGACAGCCAAGAATAACCAAGAAGAGGTAAAAATACCAGAAGTAAAACCTCTGAGTCTTGGCGATGACGACTTTAAAAATATAACGCCTTTACTAAGAGGTTTACAGGCTGTAGGAGACTTGCGAACAAATTCTGTTACCTTGATTGGTTCTCCCAAGTTAGTTGATATGGCAATATCTCAACTGACTCAGCTTGATATTCGTCGTCGTCAAGTGATGGTGAACGTCAAAATTATTGATGTTAACCTATCAAATTTTCCACAGTACAACACCAGCTTTTCGTTTGGTATCGGTCGTAAGTTACGGTTCAACAGTAGTGATGGTTTAGCAAGCGTAGTATTTGATGGCGATGGTAGACTAACCTCTAATAGAAGTATTGTCGCTACTTTGGATGCTACAGTGGAATCTGGCAACGCTAAAATTTTGACTGACCCTACTTTAATAGTGCAAGAAGGTCAAACAGCCAGTGTTAATCTCACTCAAGAAGTCGTGGGCAATTTCAAAAGAGATATCACAGATACTGTGGGAGGTTCAAGAGAAGTTATCACAATTGAAAAAACCAATGTTGGTCTGACTTTAAGTGTAAAAATCGAACGCATTGACGATAATGGTTTTGTATCTCTATCAGTAGCTCCTGTTGTTCGCGCTCCCGCGGATGCAGAAGTTGTAGAAAATGCAGGACGAGTTGTTTTGATATCTGAACGTTCTCTCCAGTCTGGCTTAATCCGCCTGCGAGATGGTCAAACTCTAATTCTGTCCGGTATTATTCAAGACCAAGATCGGGCAACAGTTAACAAAGTTCCTATCTTGGGTGATATTCCTCTAATTGGTTCGTTGTTTAGAAGCACCAATAGAGAGAATGTTCGCAGAGAGGTAATTGTATTACTCACACCACAGGTAATGGATGACACAGAGCGTTCTAGCTATGGTTATAACTACAATCCTAGTCCCCAGGTGCGGTAAATGCTTGAGCGTAGGGGGTTGAGAGTTCCTGGTAGTCGGTAGACTGTGCAAATACCCGGATTGTTGGATGATTCGGGTATTTCAGGTGTCTTTAATGGGTAGCAAATTCCGTAAATTCGCGCATTTCTGGAGAATGAAAAGCTAAAACTATATCTTGTTTGGGTACGCCTTGTTCAAGCAAGAGAGTAGCAATTCCTACTTCAGTTCCATCATGCTGTATCCAGATTTTGCCGTTTTTGATATCAATGTGTATACTACATCCATGAGTGCGATTATTCCCACGCCAACCAGTATGTAAGAGAAGATAGTGGTCATTTTGGGTATCTATAACCGCTTGTGCTTCGATTTCTTCCGGTGTAAATCGTCTTTGAGCTTTTTCTAAAATTAGATTCTTAACTATTTCACGATACTCTTCTACTGCCATTTGACAATTATCTCCTGTTTTGGCTCATAAATGAGTAAGTTGATTTGGTTTCTAGCAATTACAGAACGGGTAAAACGTCGCTGAAAAAATGATTTGTAAATTGAATCGGGTATTGCCAGATATAGTTTTCTTTGTGGATCAAATTCTTCAAGAGCAAACTGGTAGTTAAGAAACTGCCCAAGGGCGGTATGAAATTCAGAAACGTTTGATCCGCTTATAAAGGTTTTGATTTCAACGGCAATCTTTTCTTCTGCTCGTTCAGCTGCTAACATCTGTGCAGCTAGATCAATTTCAAAGTCTACATCTCCCACGCTTACCTCATAAGGGTCAGCAGTTATTATCCATCCTTCCTTCTCTAAAGCAGTTCTTACTGCATAGTGAAAACGATCCTTTGCCATGTAACATTATCCTGACTCATAACCTTAAAACATTAGTACCATTTTAATGTAACTTAGGACTCACACAACAATGTATTGACATTGTGTACACGATTATTTATAATAAGCTAAAAAGTTTGGTTGTGAAATTATAATTGCTGATAGATTTTATCCATCAAGTAAAACCTGTTCTCGTTGTGGGCATAAAAAAGAAAGTCTTTCTTTATCCGAAAGAATTTATTGCTGTGAGAACTGCGGTTTTGAGATAGATAGGGATCTAAACGCTGCAATTAATTTATCGCGTCTGGCTAAGGCGTGAAAGTCTACGGAGGGATAACTGCTCCCATGCTCCCGTTGAAGTAGAAAGTAAAGTCTAGTTTTGTCTAGGTTTTATATAGCAGTAATTCAAATTCAGGAAACCAAAATGGCAGCTTCCTTTGAAATGGATAATCCTGGACGCAATCAGGTTATTAATATTAGAGTTCAAGAAAAACAGCGTAATTTAATTGATTATGCTGCATCAATTCTTGGTAAAACTCGTTCTGATTTTATGCTAGATGTCGCTTGTAGAGAAGCGGAAAAAGTAATTTGTGATCAAACTTTTTTTGCGTTAGATGAAAAAAAATATCAAGAATTTATTGATATTTTAGATGCACCACCTAAAGCAGATGAGGAACTACGTAAGTTTTTAGCTGCTAAATCACCTTGGGATTAAGAATGGATCAGAGGAAAATTATAGAAGCTCCTCAACCAATTAATTCTAGCCATGATATATCACAATTCAATTCAAGGTCAGAAACTTTAAATAATTGGTTGAGGGAAAAAGCATTTAAAAATGAGGGTGATACTGCTAGAACTTATGTTGTAATTTGTGAAAACAAAGTAATCGGTTATTACTGTTTGGCAAGTTCTGGTGTATATCACTCGGTGGCTATTAGAAAAGTCAAGCAAAATGCACCAGATCCAGTTCCTTGTATGATCGTTGGTAGGTTAGCTGTTGATGAACAATGGGAAGGGCAGGGTATCGGATCTGGTTTATTAAGAGATGCAATTTTTCGGGTTTTACAAGCATCCAAAATTGTCGGCATACGATGTATTTTAGTTCATGCGAAAGATGAAGCAGCTAAACAATTTTATCTAAAACATAAGTTTAAGCCCTCACCGATAGAACCTTTGACATTAATGTTGCCTTTAAAAGATATTGTGGCGAACCTTTAATATGTATAAATGTTTCATGCAACGTCTCTATAAGGCTTTTAAACTTTGTTTTGTGTTTCATTTACCTGACAATTGGGGAGCATCCCAAATGTGTAATTTGATTTTTTGGGAATCTTTGAATTGCTACAAAGTCCTAATATGAATGAACCGCAAAGAACGCAAAGGACACAAAGTTAAGAGGGTTTAAGAGGGTTTTTGGTATTGCTGAGTTGATTTTTTCAAAATTGGGATGCTCTCGAAAATTGCTGTACCCAATCCCCAGTAAGCATTTATTCCTAAAAATTCGGTGTTTCCAGGGCAACTATGCAGCAAAAAACACAATAAATTCTGAAATCTATATAAATTAATGCTTTCACCTATGCACTTCTGGCTACAACACCTTAGAATGATTCATTGAAAAGTCGAGCCAATCTGATTTACAGGGGTTTTGAGTGTAAATACTCTCAAGGGACGATTTTTGTAATGCTGCCAACAGAGATTTCCGTAAAGATCCGACAAAGTACATCTTGACTAAATCTCAATTAAACCTCAAGGAGTTTGATATGAACAAAGGCGAATTAGTTGATGCAGTGGCGGAAAAAGCCAGTGTGACAAAGAAACAAGCGGATGCGGTGTTAACTGCTGCTATTGAGACAATTATTGAGGCTGTGGCTTCAGGCGATAAAGTCACCCTGGTGGGATTTGGTTCTTTTGAATCACGGGAACGGAAAGCTCGTGAAGGCCGCAACCCCAAAACCAATGAAAAAATGGAAATTCCAGCTACCAAAGTTCCTGCTTTCTCTGCTGGGAAGCTCTTTAGAGAAAGAGTAGCACCCCCAAAAGAGTAGGTTCTGTTCTAGGAAGTCTATTTTTGATGCGACAACAGGCACACGGGGGAAATTTAGCTTGGGCAGCGGCGTTAGCTGGCTGTTCCCCGGATGCTATTGTCGATTTTTCTGCCAGTATCAGCCCGTTGGGACCTCCAAACAGCGTTATTGCTGCGATCGCCTCCCAATTTGGTAATCTTAAACACTATCCTGACCCAGATTACAGCGAACTCAAACTAGCTCTGGGTCACTTTCATCAGTTACCACCTGAGTGGATTCTGCCGGGAAACGGTTCAGCAGAATTATTGACTTTACTAGGTAGGGAATTAGGACAATTAGCGGCTACAATGTTAATAACTCCAGCCTTTGGCGATTATTACCGCACCCTAGCGGCTTATAATGCTAAAGTGCTGGAGTTTCCTATTTTGGGGATTGGGGATTGGGGACTGGGAAAGATTTATTCCGTATTTTCCTCAGATACCCCGTCTAAAAATTGTGGTTTATTGCTAAATAATCCACACAACCCAACGGGTAAGCTATTTTTACGGGATGATATTTTGCCGTACCTGAAAGATTTTGCTTTGGTGGTGGTGGATGAGGCGTTTATGGATTTTCTGCCTCCTGATCAGGAACAAAGTTTGATCGGATTGGTACAGGAATATGAGAATTTGGTGATATTGCGATCGCTCACCAAGTTTTACAGTCTACCTGGGTTAAGGTTAGGATATGCGATCGCTCACCCGGACTTGCTCAGAAAATGGCAATCATGGCGAGATCCCTGGCCTGTGAATACCTTAGCTGCTGCTGCTGCGATCGCCGCACTCGAAGATACAGACTTTCAACAACAGACCTGGAAATGGCTACCACAGGCACGAAATCAACTTTTTCAGGGTTTATCGGCAATTAACGGATTAAGACCCCTAGAGGGCGCTGTTAACTACCTATTGGTAGAGTCTCAACATTCAACTTCTCAGTTACAAGAAAAATTACTTCAGCAATACCAAATTTTAATTCGTGATTGTCGCAGTTTTAAAGAGTTGGGCGATCGCTTTTTCCGTGTCGCTGTCCGTTCCCAATCTGATAACCAACGCCTACTAACAGCCCTTAAATCAGTTATCAGGTGACTGGTGACTGGTGACTGGTGACTGGTGACTGGTGACTGGTGACTGGTGACTGGTGACTGGTGACT
>NZ_JAQMTI010000022.1:0-8058 GCF_028329225.1 Sphaerospermopsis kisseleviana CS-549
CCTCAGAACTTCTAGAAACGCCGTGTTATTGCCATGTTAGACGGGATTAGTGGAAGTTTAAACAACAATCAGTCCTCAGAACTTCTAGAAACATTCCCCCATCAGCACGGGTAAACGTTGCATCAGCGTTTAAACAACAATCAGTCCTCAGAACTTCTAGAAACATAATAATCACGTCAGTGGATATTATTTTTAATATGTTTAAACAACAATCAGTCCTCAGAACTTCTAGAAACAAAAAAGTTCTCCGTCAACGAGACGGTACTTAATACCGTTTAAACAACAATCAGTCCTCAGAACTTCTAGAAACCCTTATTGCAAGGTAGAGGTAAAGCCAGAAAAATGGTTTAAACAACAATCAGTCCTCAGAACTTCTAGAAACAAAATGGGTATAGCTAAGATTTACCAGGAGGGTGTATTGTTTAAACAACAATCAGTCCTCAGAACTTCTAGAAACGTTGTGTCTGGTTTTCTCCTAAGTAGTTTGCAGCGGGTGTATTGTTTAAACAACAATCAGTCCTCAGAACTTCTAGAAACTAGTACCTAAGCGTGCATAAAAGCGAAATTTCCGGTTTAAACAACAATCAGTCCTCAGAACTTCTAGAAACAACTTGCTTTTCTACTTCTGATTTGATTAATTCTGAGTTTAAACAACAATCAGTCCTCAGAACTTCTAGAAACCGTTTCTTTTTTAAACCAGCGACGATGCACTCTAATGGTTTAAACAACAATCAGTCCTCAGAACTTCTAGAAACTAAATTCTGGATTATTTTCAAGGTGTGTTTCCGGGTGTTTAAACAACAATCAGTCCTCAGAACTTCTAGAAACCTCGTGTAGCAAGGGCTTTGAAGAATTAGGCAGTCAAGATGTTTAAACAACAATCAGTCCTCAGAACTTCTAGAAACGATGCGATCGCCGCTCTGAAGTCATCCGTGTAAGCTAGGTTTAAACAACAATCAGTCCTCAGAACATCTAGAAACAAAAATTTAATGAGTTTATCAATCTCAAAACCGAGGTTTAAACAACAATCAGTCCTCAGAACATCTAGAAACAATATCATAGCAGCAATCAAGCACCAAATTAAATCGTTTAAACAACAATCAGTCCTCAGAACATCTAGAAACCCCGCCCATTGAGATCCTTAATTAGCCTAAGTTTCAGAGCCATATTTGGCGGACCTGATCAAAAAGTCCATTTCAGCCGCTAAAGAGCATTTAAAATCTGAGACTTGAAGTGCTGAAACCCTTAAATTGTCTAGGTTCTGAGGTTTTGGCAGATCCCCGGCATTTTTAGCCGAGCTTGTGGTTTGCCAAAAATTAAGTTGTTCCTGCCATATTTCTGGACAGTCTACGGGGATAGTCACCACACCCCTTGCTTCTGGGTTTAAATCCAAAGATCAAAACTTACAAGCCATAGATTAATCACTTAATCACCCGCCCAAACTGCGGTAATCTAATAATAATTGAAATAGATTACTTTGTCAACTTTTTCTTTTTAAATCTCTTGGGTTTTTGATACTGTAATTTTGTTAAATTATATTTCACCTCTCCCACTTCAAAGCCTCCATGTTGTTTATGATTTCTGGCAGCATTCACATCAGCTTGCTGCACTTTTTCAAATAAACTACATTCGGGATTTTTGCAAATAAACTCATGTTGAGAAACCCTTTCTCCCTTCTGCTGACAACAATGGCAAAGCTGAGAACTATAATTAGCAGAAGGTTCATTAAATTTTCCGCCTTTTTTCTCAACTTTCTCTTTAGTTTTTGCCTCCAAATCACTCAAACAACGCTGTCTCATGATCCAATTTAATCCACGTTTGGCAGATGCTCCATTGTGGGCATATCCTACCCCCTCTGGTAAGGCTTGAGGTTCAACTTGTTTGAGTAAGTTCTTAATTTTTGTATCTTCCCAGCATACATATCTATAGGTTCTAGCAATGCGGGTAGAAAGTTTATGATTAAAACAATTAGCAGAGTTAGCACCTTTTTCATGCAGTCTACTAATTTGCGCTTGTAACTTAATTTCGTTTTTGGTTTTTGGTCTTTCTCCTTTGTTTCCTGCGGCTTTCCATTGGGCATCATTAATATCTTTTATTTTGTTTAATTTTGATTGTAATTCCTCAATATGAATAGATATCCTTTCTCTAGTTATATTAGGCATAAACAAAGCCCCGTGATCTGTGGAAATAACCGCATTTACTCCCGGATCAATACCTACAGATAAATCTTTAACATCATCAAAATATGATAATTTGATTTGCTCAGAAACTTCATTATATTTACTCAAAATCTCCTGATATTCTTGACTTTCTTCTCCATATTCTTTTTTCACTTTTGGTAATTGTTTATCTAGTTTAGATTTTTCTTCCTGGAGAGGATGGGCAACTACAATATTTAGATAATATCCAGAAGGTTTTTTACTCAGGGTATAGGTTCTAGGACTGATATTTTCTAGGTTTAATCTTTGCAACCAATTTCTATCTATGACTTTTACTTCACCTATTCCTGAAATACTCACAGTGTTCTTTTCCGGGTTGATCCGGTTTGGTGGTTTTTGGTTATTGGATAATGTGGTTAATTTCCGTTCTTTATCTTTGAATTTTACCTTGCGTCTTTCTGGTAATTTCGGATCTAGAAACGCATTCCAGGAAACTTCAAAAAATTTCATTGTTCCCCCGATATAATCAGTAGGTACTGTTAAAGGGGGTAGATTTTCTGCACTTCTGATACTGTTTAACCCATCTAAATTATCGAGTTTTTTTACATCAACTAATTCTCTACCTGCAAATTTACCACCAGGAAAGGTTTTATAACTGTGGGGTGTGGGTTTAATAGGTTGATAAGGATGTTTACCAGGAACTAATTTAGAACCTTTTTTATGTATAATTTCCCCTTTTTTATTTTTCAGGGGGATATTAATATTTTCATCTCTCACCCAACGCGGACCACCAATAGCAATTCTACAAGATAAGCCTTCATAACCACTATTACCCAAGAGTAAGGGAACTGGTATAATACCATCTAAATCAAAAGGCAACCAACGAGAAAAAATCTCAAATTTATTAATTAAATCCTTTTGTTTCTCCGTTAACTTAGGTTGTTTTTCACCATATTTATGGCTATAGAAATCTAAAACTAATTGTTTTTGTTCGGGTTTTAATTTATCGAAGTTTTCTTTGGTTTTATCTAAGAGTTGTTGCTGTTTTTTTGCCCATTCATACCATTTGATACAATGATTGTGAAACTGGTTAGCTAGGGCTAAATTCCAAAACCATTCTAGTTGATCTATATATTGATTAAAAATTTCTTTTTGTTGTGTAGATAATGATACCTTGATTTTGATTGTTTTCATATTTGCATCCGTTTATAATTTTATAATTTGGTTCGGCAATTTTGGCGATCGCCTGATCATTCATCACATACAAATTTAATAGCTGTTTAATAGCTGAGACTGTGCAGTTACTCAACCTGTGTATTTACAATACTACCTTCATTAAATCACAATTAGAAGCAAATAATATGTAAAATCTACTTAAATTGTGTTACATTTATATTTCTATCAATGAAGATAAATTAAGAAAAATTACGTAAACTTAACACACCACAAAATCCCCAACTTCTCAAAGAAATCGGGGATTTAAAAATTGCGTCTTTGCGTGAGGTATATTCAAACCTCATCCGGGTTAACCCCCAACTCCCGCAACCGTTCCGCTAAACGTGCGGCTTTTTGCTGTTCCTGCTCCAACTGAGATGTTAACTGTTGCGTCTTCTCCCCACTATGTAACAACAAATTCCCCTGTAAATCCCACCAACGCAACCAGGGAGCTTGCATATTATTATACTGTCCTTCCCAAATCCCCAACTCTACACCTAGCGGTAAAATTGGATAATGCCCCCTTTCATTAGCTGGTAATAATTCATAACGTCCATTCACTAAATGATACACTTCCACACTGGCTTTCTGGACTTCATAAATACCATAAAACGGTACTCTGATTGCTTGTTCATACACCCAGAACTTACCATTAAACGGTGTTTTATCCCTTTCTTCTGCACCATCCCCAGATACAAACTCTAAAACTATTAAAGGTGCTATATATTCCTGCCACAATACGTAGGAACGGCGGAATTTACCGTTTAACATTGGTGGTACATTAGCTACATAAAACCAATCTGGTGCTTCCGCGCCTTTTTCCAGTGGTTCGGTTAAACGCCAATAAATACCGCAGTCTTGACCGATCGCATATTGTCCATCAGGATGTATTTTTTGCAATGTGCTATTGATGGAGTCTGTTAGTAAGATGCTTTGCGGATGTTCTTGAAAATTTTGACCTACGGTACGCTTCGCTAACACAAATGTTCCATCCGACTCTGGTAACTCAGTGTGGTCGGGAAGATTGGTAATATCTATGTCAGCAGGTTTCGCAAGAGTCATAAAACTGGGAATAGGGGTTAAAGACTCGATCGCCTCTATTGTAGTTATATTGTAGTTAAATATTATGACATTGATGGGCGATCGCCTTTTTTTAAGATGGCGCGTGACAACTGACAACTGATAACTGACAACTGATAACTGATAGCTGAAAACTAAACCTTTGCTTCCAAAGACTTCAGTAGCTCAGTATTAACACCAGATTCACGAGTTAAAGAAATCTTACCCGTGCGGGCAATTTCCCGTAAACCAAACTTTTGCAACACTTGGACGATCGCCACCATCTTCCCCGGATCTCCCACCACTTCCAAAGTCAGAGAATCTTCCGCTACATCCACAACCCTAGCGCGGAAAATCTGAGCCAGTTCCACCACCTCAGAACGGTTGCTACTGGTAGCATTCACTTTTAAAAGCATCAATTCCCTTTCTACAGAAGGTGTCTCAGTAACATCCTGTACTTTCAGGACATTAACTAATTTATATAACTGCTTTGTGAGTTGTTCAATCACGCGATCGTCACCAGGTACAACCATCGTAATTCGGGAAACTCCACCCTGTTCAGCAGGACCGACAGCAAGGCTTTCTATATTAAAGCCACGACGGGCAAATAAACTAGAAATACGGGACAAAACCCCCGCTTCATCTTCAACAAGTACAGAAAGAGTATGTTTCATCTTCGCCAACACAGGCTAGGGAGTATAAAGAGATAAATGTAACATCAGCCATATCTCAGGGCTGCTTTAGACTGACTACGAAATAAAATTTTCGGTCTAAACCCTTATTTTAATACGCTTGTGACTCCTATCTAAATCAGGATTTCCAGGATTTAAAAGTAATTTTTTCTCGTTCCCATACTCTGTATGGGAATGAATGTAAGAAGGCTCTGCCTTCTATTAAATCAGAGTCAGAGACTCAAAAACAGCATTCCCAGTCTGAGACTGGGAACGAGATTAAACGAGATTAAAACTACTGCAAATCTTAGCAGAGATAGATGTTACTGGCTTTTTAAAGTTTTATACTGATATGTGAGAACCACTTTACCAGGAGAAAATCGTTTATGAGTTGGTTAAAAAGACTGTTTGGAATGGAAAAACCAGAAAACGCAAAAGTAAACCCAACTCCACAAGCAGCAGCTACCGCTGACAAAATCCCTCCAGAACGTATAGGATTAAATGGCGAATATGATCAAAGCGGTTTAGCTAAAAGAGTCGCATTAGCCTTTGATCAAGATTCAGAACTTACAAATTGCGATCGCCTCTGGGTAGCTCAACTAGGTAGCACTGTTGTATTAAAAGGTGAAGTTCCCAGTCAGAAAATTCTCAACAAAATGGTTTCTGTCGCTCGTTCCGTTAATGGTGCTACTAATGTAACCTCTGAGCAAGTTAAAGTTGGGTAATTGGTGATTGGTGACTGGTGATTGGTGACTGGGGACTGGGGACTGGGGACTGGGTAATCAATTTTATTTTTCCCTATCAACTATCAACTATCAACTATCACCTATCAACTATCAACTATCACCTATCAACTATCACCTATTCCCCATTCCCTAATCCAATTTAAAATTACCTCATTCACCTTTTCCGGTGCTTCATCATGGGGACAGTGACCTACATCTTCTAAATACAAAACTTCTAATTTTTCATTGTATTTAGCAAACTCACTGGCCAAGTTTGGGGGAACAAATTTATCTTTTCGCCCCCAAATCAATAACATAGGAATTGTTAAGTTTGGTAATATTTCCTTGACACTAGGACTAAATTCTGCGCCTATAGAAGATTTAAACAAAGCAATAAAAGCACGGGTAGAGCCTCTGTCCTGTGGAGGTCCTGCTAAAATATCTATCAATTCATCCGTAATGGCTTCGGGGTTTGTATAGGCAAGACCAGCCCAACGTTTTAATACTTCTGGTTTACGCACAAAATTAAACAGAGGTTTCAGCAGTAAAGGCGAAGCAATCATACTTTTCATACCCCTAACCACTGGATGTAAAAAAGCAGGAAGGGCTTCTTGTTCCAAAGTGGGATCAGGTAAACTGATCATCACCACACCCGCTACCATATCAGGATAGGTAGCAGCCGCAACTAAGCTGATTAAAGAACCAACAGAATTACCTATTAATATAACTGGTTGACGGATAAATGCCTGCCAAAAGTCATAAACCTGTTCTACCCAAAGTTTGACACTGTAATTAGCCGGAGCTTTTTCAGAAGCACCAAAACCCAGCATATCTAAAGCGTAAACCGTATGATGTGTACCTAAAACTTCTAAATTATGTCGCCAATGACCAATGGAAGCACCAAAACCATGTAGTAAAATTAAAGGTGTGGTATTTTGGTAATTGTAAGTAGGCCGGATGTAGGTATAGCGAATTTGCCAACCTCTCCACAGCCAATCTCTTTGATTACCTAGCCGCTGCTGCCAAGATAACGTAGTAGTCACAAACTCTTTCCTGGAAAACTGTAATTTAAATTAACTATTGTAGGAAATCTGAACAAAGTTAGTAGAATAACAAATACAACAGATTAACCAAATGTTGTTTGAATTAGCTAACCTAAAGATATGCACTCATTTTTCCATTGTGAGTCATTTACGTATTTTGCCTTTATTGGCATAGCAAATAAAACTAAGTAAACCAAAGCCAAGCCAAATCCTTAACTAAAAAAGCTCCCAAAAATCATAATGCCTGTGATTGAGAAAAAAAGAACTCGCGATCTGCCCCAAATTAACGAACGCATTCGCTTCCCGAAAATTCGAGTCATTGACACTGATGGCGGCCAATTAGGAATTATGCCGCCCCATGAAGCACTAAAGTTAGCAGAAGAAAAAGAACTAGACTTAGTGCTACTCAGTGACAAAGCCGACCCGCCGGTATGTCGAATCATGGACTACGGGAAATATAAGTTTGAGCAGGAGAAAAAGGCGCGGGAAGCCCGGAAGAAGCAGCACACGGCTGACGTGAAGGAAGTAAAGATGCGCTATAAGATTGAAGAACACGACTATAATGTGCGCGTCAAGCAAGCTGAACGCTTCCTCAAAGATGGTGATAAAGTCAAAGCTACTGTGATGTTCCGGGGTCGAGAAATCCAACACAGTGACTTAGCAGAGGATTTGCTAAAACGGATGGCTACAGATTTAGAACCGTTTGGTGAAGTACAGCAAGCGCCAAAGAAAGAAGGGCGAAATATGATGATGCTAATTTCACCCAAGAAGTAATCATTCCTGGATTGTAAGGTGTAGAGGAGGCAGGGGAGGCAGGGGAGGCAGGGGAAGCAGGGCAGGAAAGAGAAGTTAATAACCCAGTCCCCAGTCCCCAGTCCCCAGCGATGCACTGAGCTTGTCGAAGTGTCCCCAGTCCCCAATCACCAATCACCAAACTGTAAATTTATTTCAAAATGATAGTCCTGACTGCTGAGTGGGAAAAATAATACTCAGTTGTTCAGGACTTTTACTATTTAGTAACTGCTGTTACTGTTATCCTAAATACTTAGGGTTTGCTGATAGCGTAGCGTGGCGTTAGCCATATAAATCCGAAAACTTTACAGGTTTTGACTTGTACTGAGCGACTTGTACTGAGCCTGTCCTGAGCCTGTCCTGAGCCTGTCCTGAGCCTGTCCTGAGCCTGTCC
>NZ_JAQMTI010000272.1:0-40935 GCF_028329225.1 Sphaerospermopsis kisseleviana CS-549
CGTGTCTAGCTACTCCTGCGTGTTGCGCCAGTAGTAGTCGTTGTTGCTTGTTAACTTTGAGTTGGGTTTTGAATCCTAGTAGCATACAGTGATTTTACTGTAATTCTGTCACAAAGCCAAAAGATGACAGGAAATTTTCAGCAAATGTGAGTATTTGTTATTCTTGGTTAAGAAAACAGTAACTAGCTACTAACCTCCTGCCTCCTATTCTTAACTAGCAACTTAGGTTAATACAAAATTACTGCTATTTTCTAACATTTTGACCACTTGGGATAATTAATAGCAGTAAAACTTAACTTTTTTCTATATGTATCCGTACTTTGGTAGACTTAAAGACTGAAATGGTCAGATAAAAACGACGCTAATATCAGCAACTGAGAGGGCAGTCCTGTGGAAAATACAATTGGTTTAGAGATTATTGAGGTTGTGGAGCAAGCAGCGATCGCCTCTGCAAAGTGGATGGGTAAGGGTGAAAAGAACACTGCTGACCAGGTAGCAGTGGAAGCTATGCGCGAACGCATGAATAAAATCTATATGCGCGGTCGCATTGTGATCGGTGAAGGTGAACGTGATGACGCTCCCATGCTTTACATCGGTGAAGAAGTAGGTATTTGTGCTAATCCCGAAGCTAAAGCACAATGCAATCCTGATGAATTAATTGAAATTGATATCGCTGTTGACCCATGCGAAGGTACTAACTTGGTAGCCTACGGACAACCTGGTTCAATGGCCGTTTTGGCAATTTCTGAAAAAGGTGGTCTGTTTGCTGCTCCTGATTTTTACATGAAGAAGTTAGCAGCACCCCCAGCAGCTAAGGGTAAGGTTGATATCAACAAGTCAGCTACCGAAAACTTGAAGATTCTTTCTGAGTGTTTAGGTCGCTCTATTGAAGAACTGGTAGTAGTTGTGATGAAGCGCGAACGCCACAACGATTTAATCAAAGAAATCCGCGAAGCTGGCGCAAGAGTACAATTAATTTCTGATGGTGACGTAGGTGCAGCTTTATCTTGCGGTTTTGCTGGTACTAACATTCACGCGCTGATGGGTATTGGTGCTGCTCCTGAAGGTGTAATTTCTGCTGCTGCTATGCGTGCTTTAGGCGGTCACTTCCAAGGTCAGTTAATCTATGATCCTGAAGTTGTGAAAACCGGTTTGATCGGTGAAAGCAAACAATCTAACTTAGATCGTCTAGCTTCTATGGGTATCACTGACCCAGATAAGGTTTATGATGCTCATGAATTGGCATCTGGTGAAACTGTTCTCTTTGCTGCTTGTGGTATCACTTCTGGTAATTTGATGCAAGGTGTACGTTTCTTCCACGGTGGTGCTAGAACTCAAAGTTTGGTTATTTCTAGCCAGTCTAAGACTGCTCGCTTTGTAGATACTATTCACATGAATGAGCAACCCAAGGTTGTACAACTGCACTAAGTAATTTTGGATTTTGGATTTTGGATTTTGGATTAAATTAACTCCAATCTAAAATCTAAAATCTAAAATCTAAAATTTTCTTACCCATTACAAATTATCCATTTAAGAATTTAAGAAATAAAAGATGAATATTGCAGTGGTGGGGTTAAGCCATAAAACAGCCCCAGTAGAAGTAAGAGAAAAACTCAGTATTCCTGAACCTCAAACCGAAGGTGCGATCGCTCATCTCCTCAGTTATCCCCATATTGATGAGGTGGCTATCCTTAGCACCTGTAACCGTCTAGAAATTTACATTGTTAGCAGTGAAATTACTTACGGTATTCAGGAGGTTACTCAGTTTCTGGCAGAACACAGCAAATTACCTATCATATCTTTGCGTCAACATTTATTTACTTTGATGCACTCTGACGCTGTGACTCATGTGATGCGAGTTGCTGCTGGTTTGGATAGTTTGGTTCTCGGTGAAGGTCAAATTCTGGCTCAGGTGAAAAATACTCACAAACTGGGACAACAATTTAATGGTATAAAAACAACTTTAAATCGCTTATTTAAACAAGCTATCACCGCAGGTAAACGAGTCCGTACAGAAACCAGTATTGGTACTGGTGCAGTTTCTATTAGTTCCGCTGCTGTGGAATTAGCGCAAATTAAGGTAGAAAATTTAGCTCCCTATCGGATCGCTATTCTCGGTGCGGGGAAAATGTCGCGGTTACTTGTACAACACCTAATTTCTAAAGGTGCAACTCGAATTGCTATTGTGAACCGTTCTCGTGAACGTGCGGAAGAATTAGCAAAGCAGTTCTCAGAAGTACCTATTAAAATACATCTGTTACCAGAAATGATATCTGTGGTTTCCCATAGTGATATAGTATTTACTAGCACTTCTTCAACAGAGCCAATTTTGGATCGTGCTAAGTTAGAAATGGTTTTAGATCCTAACCACTCGTTGATGTTATTTGATATTTCTGTACCTAGAAATGTTGATGCAGATGTAAACGATTTGCCAAATGTCCAGGCTTTTAATGTGGATGATTTAAAAGCTGTTGTAGCGCAAAACTACGAAAGTCGTCGTAAAATGGCACAGGAAGCTGAAAAAATCCTAGATGAAGAGGTGGCAGATTTTGATGTGTGGTGGCGGAGTTTAGAAACTGTCTCTACTATCAGTTCTTTGCGGAATAAAGTGGAAAACATCCGCGAGCAAGAATTACAAAAAGCACTTTCTCGCTTAGGGTCAGAATTTGGTGAAAAACACCAAGAAGTGATTGAAGCTCTCACACGAGGAATAGTGAATAAAATTTTACATGATCCCATGGTACAATTACGGTCACAGCAAGATGTTGAAGCTAGACGTAATTGTATGAGAACTCTGCAAATGCTATTTAATTTAGATGCAGAAGAGCAGTTTAGTTAATCAAAGGGAACAGGGAACAGGGAACAGGGAACAGAAAAATCTTTATTCTGACTCCTGACTCCTGACTCCTGACTCCTGACTCCTAAAGTTTGAGTTTCTCTAACTGCTTAGTTTGTTCTTCGAGTCTCACTTGTAGGCGATCGCATACTAAATCACACAATTGAAATAATATCGGATCAGCTATTTCATAAATCACGCTGACTCCTTCGGGTGTTCTTTTGACAATACCCGCTTGAGTTAAAATTTTAAGATGCTTCGATACGTTTGCTTGTCCTAGTCCAGTCTCAGCTATGATTTGGGTTACATTCTTCGCTCCATTTTTTAAACAACACAACACCTGTAACCGACTGACTTCAGATAGCACTTTGAAATATTCTGCAACATGACTAAGAGCGCCCGGAAATATATCTGACATAAAAAACCACAAAAATTTTATAACTTTATGTTGACTATCTTACTATATAGCAATATAATCATTTTGTTAGGTAAATAATTCAGGTGTAAATATGTTATTTCGCCAACTTTTTGACAGAGAATCTAGTACATATACTTACTTAATTGCTGACGAGACAACAAAAGCAGCAGTTTTAGTAGATCCGGTGTTGGAACAGGTAGAACGGGATCTAAAGCTAATTGAGGAGTTAGGATTAACACTACGCTACTGTTTAGAAACTCACATCCATGCAGATCATATCACAGGTACGGGTAAATTACGTCAACTAACTGGATGTTTGGGAGTTGTACCAGCAAATGCACCAGCGAGTTGCGCGGATCAACAAATGCAAGATGGGGAAATTTTACAATTAGATTCTATTGTAATTGAAGCGATCGCCACACCAGGACATACAGATAGTCATCTAGCTTATTTATTAAACAAAGAAAGATTATTAACCGGCGATTCTTTATTAATTCGCGGTTGTGGAAGAACCGATTTTCAAAGTGGTAATGCGGGAATTTTATTTGATGTCATTACCCAAAAAATGTTTACTCTTCCTGATGCAACTTTGGTTTATCCTGGACATGATTATAAAGGTTTTACAGTTTCAACTATTGGGGAAGAAAAGCAATATAATCCTAGATTTAAAGGACATAATCGGGACTGTTTTATTCAATTAATGAATGGGTTAAATTTACCTAATCCGCAAAAAATGATGGCTGCTGTTCCAGCAAATGAAAAGTGTGGAAATGCTATTGCAGTTTAATATTTTAGGGTATTTCTCACGCAGAGGCGCAGAGTACGCAGAGTTTTTAATGGCAGAGTTTTTAATATTTAGTAAATAGGATTTTGAGGAGTTTTGAGAAATGAATACTTCAACTAAACAGGAATTACAATTTGTTGATGCTGCTGGTGTTAAGGAGTTAATAGAAAAACAGCAAGTACATTTAATAGATGTGCGAGAAATTTCAGAATATGCAGGTGAAAATATTCCCGGTTCTCAAGTTTTACCACTTTCTCAATTTCAACCAGAAAAAATCAAATTAGTTCCTGGTAAACAAGTTGTTATTTACTGTCAATCTGGAAATAGATCCAATAAAGCAGCACAAAAATTAATTCAAGCTGGGTTTGTAGATTTTTGTCAGTTACAAGGTGGAATTACTGCTTGGAAACAGTCAGGATATCCGACTCAAGTTAATAAAAATGCTCCTATTAGTATTATGCAACAAGTACAAATAGTTGCAGGTTCTTTAGTTTTTATAGGAACTGTGTTAGGTGCTTTTGTTTCTCCCTGGTTTTTAATTTTAAGCGGTTTTGTGGGTGCTGGTTTGGTATTTGCAGGGGTGACAAATACCTGTGCAATGGGTATGTTATTAGCTAAGTTACCTTATAACCAACGTGGTTAATTTTTCTTTGTAATAATTCAGGAGTCAGGAGTCAGAATATTTGTTTGTAGTAGTGAGCTACAAAAGTAAGTTTTTGTATCAATTATCAAGAATAAATCGAAAACTCTAATTCTTAATCCTTTATTCTGTATCCTGAATACTTACCTAAAAATTACGAATTACGAATTATTATGATGTGGATATTAGGACATATTTTAGCAACGGGAATTGGTATTAGTTTAGGTTTAATTGGTGGTGGTGGGTCGGTTTTAGCTTTACCAATATTAGTTTATGTAATGGGAGTACCAACAAAACCTGCAATTGCTATGACTTTAGTAATTGTAGGTACTGTGAGTTTAATTGGTTTAATTCCTCATTGGAAAAAGGGAAATATTAATTTTAAAAAAGCATTTATTTTTGGTTCTGCTACTATGTTGGGTGCTTTTTTAGGGGCAAAAATTGCAGGTTTACCATTTGTTACTGATAATTTACAAATGCTGCTGTTTGTAATTATGATGCTGATAGCAGCAAGTTTAATGATTAAGAGAAGTTTGCAAAATTCCACTAAATTATCTTCAGAAGATCACTTAGAAAATATCAAAATCGAAGTTTATCAACCTCCTGTTTGTCAGTATTGTTGGTTATGGTTGTTAACTGAAGGTTTAGGTGTGGGAATATTAACAGGTTTAGTGGGAGTTGGAGGAGGTTTTGCGATTGTGCCGGCTTTAGTTATTTTGGGTAAAACTCCGATGAAAGAAGCTATTGGTACTTCTTTATTAATTTTAGTTGTTAATGCAATTTCTGGTTTTTTAGGTTATTTAGGACAAGTTGATTTAGATTGGAATTTAATCGGATCTTTTGTGATTGCTGCTAGTTTGGGTAGTTTTTTTGGTGCTTATTTATCTCAATTTATTGATGGTAAAAAATTACAAAAATATTTTGGTTATTTTTTAATAGCTGTAGCGGCTTTTGTGTTATTTCAAAATCAAAGTCAAAGTGCTTCTCCAAGAAAAAAATCAGCGTTAAATTGGCAAGATAAAGTAACTATTCTGAATCCTGTACAGACTGCCCAGCATAACCTATAGTCATAAAAAAAGCTGTTAGGATATTAACTGATGATAAAACCTCAAGATAAAAAGATGACAAATTGTCTTTCTTGTGATACTGTTATACAGTAATACTGTAGTGATGATAAAAATATTTATGTAGGGGTTTAGCATTACTAAATCTTTACTGACTTCTGTCTCCTACTAGATCTACATAAATCGTGAATTATTAAAAATAATGTTTCTATATCTTTCTAAATTACTACCTCTATTTTTTTATCCTTTGGGATTAGCTTGTGTTAGTTTAATAGTGGCTTTGGTAACTTTGTGGAAACGTCCAAAAATTGCCGCTGTTTGTATTTCCCTATCTTTAACTTTATTATTGGTTTGTGGTAATGCTTGGGTGGCTAAAAATCTGGTGCGATCGCTAGAATGGCAAAATATCCCCATGACGGAAATACCCCAAGCTGAAGCTATTGTGGTTTTGGGTGGTGCTACTAAATCAGCGGTTTGGCCTCGTCCGACGGTTGATTTAAGTGAAGCGGGCGATCGCGTGATTTATGCGGCTCAACTCTATCGGCAAAAAAAAGCACCTCTAATTATTTTAAGTGGTGGTCGCATTGATTGGCGTGGTAGCGGTTTTCCTGAATCAGCAGATATGGCTACTATTCTTACATCTTTGGGTATACCAGCCCAAGCGATTATTCAAGAACCTGATTCTTTAAACACCTATCAAAACGCTGTTAATGTGCAGAAAATTCTCGGAGAACGAGGAATTAAAAAAGTATTGTTAGTAACTTCGGCTATGCACACACCGCGATCGCTCAAAATTTTTCAGCGTCAAAATATTGATGTTATTCCTGCACCCACTGATTTTCTCGTTAGTCGGGGTGAGTTGGAAGAATTAACCAGCACTCCCAAAGCCGCTATACTAAATTTATTCCCTGACTCTGATAACTTGAATCAATTTACCAGTGCTTTAAAAGAATATATTGGACGTTTTGTTTATGGTTTGCGGGGTTGGTTGTGAGTGACTGGTGACTGGTGACTGGTGACTGGGAAAAATTCACTAATAACCAATGACTAATAACCAATGACTAATAACCAATGACTAATAACCTATGAGTAAAGAACTACCATATATAGTCCCATCACCTCAGCCGGAAGTTGAGGAAGTGTTTGCAGTTCACCAAACAACTGTAGAGTTTTACCACGAAGTTCAGACTCGTTCGGAATTTAAACGTTATTGTGAATGGTATTACACAACCGCAGCCGAAAACCGTAGAGATTTAGAAAAAATGCGCGGCGAACTCAATATTATGGGGTGGTTTTTTCGCCGCTAAAAGAATACAGTAGCGAGTTATCAGTTATCAGTTATCTGTGACTCATGGTTTCTGACTCCTGACTCCTGTACGGGCGTTGGCGAAGCGTGCTGGAAGCATCAGCATTCGGGCAATCAATTATCAATTTTTGTCTAAGGTTATTTTCCGAATGCTTCGCCCCTACTGACTACTATTTAAATAACCTCTAATTCATTCTCACGTAAATGAGCTTTAAATTTTTTGCTAAACTGAACTAAAATTGGCAGGTTAGCACTGACAGGTCTGCCTTGCCATTGAGTAACAACAGCAAAAATTTCCCCTTCTGATCCTTTGATGTCAAAACCCTGACCCCGATGCTCAGGATGATGATAAACTATTACCGACTCTTTTACACGAACGCGATCGCCAATATTCATAGTATTATTTATACCTAATTTTCTTGATTACTGAATTGATTGACTTGGTTGATCTTACCATATCTTGACATTCAAGAAATATAGCTTATTGGCGCTGGGGGCAGAATTGTTGTAATTCTGGGGGAAGTTGCTGACACAACCGCCCAAAAGACTGGGGTTGAAGTTGCCACCAAGCAAATAAACCTAAACTTGTACCTCCAACCAACAAAGCTAAAAATCCGCCTAAAACTAAGACCAGTTTACCCCGATTTGCTGCTTTAACAGGAGTAGAAGCTGATTCTTCACTTAGATTCAAATCTATTAAAGCTAGGGAACTCTCTGCTAAATAATCTACTGCTGGTGCTTGCGCTTCAAAGTTTTCTGTTTCTGTGCTTGTGATCCCTACTTCCTCTGTTTCGGACGTTTCTAATACTATTGGTACAGGTGTAACAGGTACTAAATGGGCTTGGGAAGTACGGACAACCGTGAGAACAATAGATGTATTATCTTGACCGTTTTTTTCATTTGCCAATTTTACCCAGTTACGTGCTGCATCTTCCACTGTCAGTTTACCTGTTAACAGGGGAATTGCATAATTCTGCCAAGATTTTTCTACCCAATCATGATCACTTAAACCATCGGAACATAATAATAAAATCCCGTCTTCTTCCAAAATAAAGCGTTTGATGGCAAATTGTAGAGATTCGGCTTCTTTTGTTCCTAATGCTTGGGTGAGTGCATGGGCGTTAGCTGTTGTGATTGCTTGACGATACAAACTTTGACCAAAACACACTTCCCTGGTTGCCATATCATCATCTATGGTTAGTAGTTGGCAATAGCTGGGAGTAATCCAATAAGCACGACTATCACCAACATTAGCTATATAAAGTTCATGAGTATTTTCTGATTCCCATCCTGTATTGGTGACTATACGTTGCGGTAATTGTATGGCCATGACTAACGTGGTGGCCATGCGTTCTCTACCTTGGCGGTTTTGTTCGTCGTTGCGTGACCAGATCATATTATTTACTACCCGCAAACTAGCCGCTAGTTGTTGCTGCAACAAATCTGGGGGGACAATTTCTGTTTGTTCGGCTACATCTTGTAACCAAGCACGGATTTGTAATTTTAAGGACTGAACTGCTAGTTGACTGGCAACTTCGCCGCCTTCATGTCCGTCAATACCATCACAAACTACTGATAGATGCTGGTTTAAATAGTTGTCTATTTTATCAGTAGTATTAGGGAAACAACTGTCCTCATTGTGTTTCATCACAAGACCTGCATCTGTAAACCCAGCAACTTTCACCATTAATGGTAATTCTGCTGCTGATGCTAGTAATAGTTGATTAAGTTGATGGCTAATGGTAGTAAAATCTACTTCACCTTGGCACATCTGCTGGATGATATTACTTAAACCAGGGGCTATTTCGGCTTTTGCTACCAGTACCCATGAGTGCCAAGATTGCCCTAAGTGCTGCAAGGTAAGTGTTTCTGTTGTTTGGTATAGTTCTAGTAATTTGATACACCAACCTTGAAGGAGTATGTTATTTGGTGATAGTAAACTTGCAGCTACTCCCAGTTCTGATAAGGGTTTCCACAGTTGGAGAATTTGCCATAGCCAGTATAATTGTCTAACGGCTTTTGCTTCTTCCCATACTTCGGTAATGATGGGGTAGAGATTGCCTTTTGTATCTATAGGTGCATTTTCTAATAAGAGAATATCATTTGTGTCTTCTGTGTCTTCGGTTGTAGAAGTTGTAAATCCGTAGGGTTGGGGGATGTGTAACTTTTGTGGATATAATTTTAGGTAGGGGATAACTGCCGGTGGCAGTTCTGATGGTATTTCTGGTGGTTTTCCTGGTTGGGTATCTAGCCAAATTTGCTGTGTAATTACCTCATATCTGTCGGCAATTTTTGTTTCCGGGAGTATGTTGGCTGCGTTTGTGCCGATCGCCCACAGATAGCGGTAAACTATGGGTGTTTGGCAATTTTTACAAGTGCGATCGCCTAGATTATTAATGGGTTTTTCACAGTCGGGATTGATACAATGAATTATCCGTTCAGTAGAAATCATAAATGTATAAACTAAGGAGTTAGGAGTCAGGAGTCGTAGGGGCGAAGCGTTCGGAAAACAACCTTGGACAAAAATTAATAATTTATCACCCCAATGCTTTGCCCGTACAGGAGTCAGGAGGAAGAAGAACTAATTTCTGTACTTTGCACTTTATACTTTGCACCCTGCACCCCGCACTGAGTCAAGAGAATAGTTAAGTCAGAAATTATAAAGATTTAATAATTTTAAAAGAAGTTTAAGTATAATACTCAAAGTTTGATTTATGCTACATATTCTATTTTTGAGCTTGAGTTGTGAGTGTATAAATTATAAAGAAATTCAGGTGATTTTAGATCAAATTGGGATGTTAATTACTAGAATAGGAATCAAATATGTTTGTATGCTCTTGTTGATAGGTTTGTACTTGAAAGCAAAAATTTGGAAATCAAAAATTTCTTTCCGTAAATAGTGATGGTTGAGATGTAGTTAATCACAAAATAATATTGGGGTTAAATTTTTTGTTTTTATTGTCTGGGATGGCGTTATGCCAACTTTTACCTTAATCTGGCTGGTAGCAGGAATAATCCTGTGTTTGATGGAACTTTTGTTACCAACTGCCTTTGTAGAATTTATGATGGGAATTAGTGCCTTTGCGGTGGCGCTACTTTCTTATTTGGGTTTGAGCAGTTTATGGCTACAAGTTATTCTTTGGCTGTTGCTTTCCACGGTTTTAGTTGTGTTTTCCCGCAGGTTTTTACAACCACCAACACGCAGATCAAAAATCTCTGATGCAGTGATTGGCGAAACTTTAACAGAAATTTTACCAGGTCAGGCGGGACGGGTACTATATGAGGGTAATTCCTGGCGGGCTAGATGTGATGATGACAAACTCAGTTTAGCACCAGGGCAAAAAGTTTATGTGGTCAGTAGAGAAGGTACGACTTTGATTGTAATGCCAGAAAATATTTTATGACAGGTGACAAATGACAGGTGACAGATAAGAGTTTTCAAAGCACCGTATTTGCGGAGATTTATCAAAATGGGTCAGTTTTTATTGTTACTTGCTTTGGCTTTTGGGGGCGGTACTGTTGTCCTCAAATCAATTAGAGTGATTAATCAAGGTGATGAAGCTTTGGTGGAAAGTTTGGGTAGTTATAAGAAAAAGCTTGGTCCAGGCTTAAATATGATTAATCCTTTTTTCGATAACATTGTGTATAAGCAAACTATCCGGGAAAAGGTTTTAGATATTCCTCCTCAGCAATGTATCACCCGTGACAATGTTTCCATTACTGTTGATGCGGTGGTGTATTGGCGGATCGTGGATATGGAGAAAGCTTACTATAAGGTAGAAAATCTCCAGTCAGCGATGGTTAATTTGGTTTTAACTCAAATTCGCTCGGAAATGGGACAATTGGAGTTAGATCAGACTTTTACTGCCAGAACTCAAATTAATGAAATTCTGCTGAGAGATTTAGATATTGCTACTGATCCTTGGGGTGTAAAAGTTACACGAGTGGAATTGAGAGATATTATCCCATCTAAGGCTGTGCAAGAGTCTATGGAATTGCAAATGTCCGCAGAAAGACGGAAACGGGCAGCAATTTTAACATCTGAAGGTGATCGAGAGTCGGCGGTAAATAGTGCTAGAGGTAAAGCAGATGCTCAAATTTTGGATGCGGAAGCGCGACAAAAGGCGATAATTTTACAAGCGGAAGCGGAACAAAAAGCACTTATTTTAAAGGCGCAAGCGGAAAGACAGCAGCAGGTTTTGAAAGCACAGGCGATCGCGGAGTCAGCAGAAATTATAGCCCAAAGGATGCAAACTAACCCAGATGCACACAAAGCTTTAGAAGTTCTCTTTGCACTAGGTTATTTAGATATGGGTACAACTATTGGTAAAAGTGATAGTAGTAAGGTGGTGTTTATGGACCCTCGCACCATACCTGCTACTTTAGAAGGTATTCGTTCTATTGTCTCTGATATTCCCAATGGTTCTCATTCTTTGTTGGAGAATAGGGACTAGGTTATTATCTCATCTTGTGGGTTAGGCATCCTGCCTGCCCTGTATAATTAGCGGGCAAGATACCCGCACCACAAGAAACACTTGTATATTTTTTTATTGGTCAGTCCCTTAATAAAAACTCTTACCTGTCACCTGTCACCTGTCACCTGTCACCTACTTCCTGACATTTATTACACAGTCCGAAAAATTCTAGGGTGTGGTAAAATACTTTAAATTTATGGCTGGTTTGTAACTCGTTTTCTAGTTCATGGACTGGACATTGATGGATAGGTATGGAAAGACCACATTGTAAACAGGTGAGATGATGTTTATCTTGTTGGGTTAAACTATACAAAGCCTCACCATTAGATAAAGTTCTCACCTGTACTTTACCTTCGAGTTTCAAAGCTTCTAGGGAACGGTAAACTGTGGCTAAACCCATGCTTTGACTACAGTTACGTAATTCTATGTATATGTCTTGTGCGGAAATTCCTTGTTTGATGTTTTTCAATAGGTTTAAAATTCGCTCTTGACTGCGGGTACGTATAGCTTTCATAGTAATTTTGGCTTTTAGATTGGGACTGGAAAATAAAAATTTTTTTGTATCTTATGTGACTAGTTTAAGTTACCATATCTGATATGAGCTTTTTTGATTGGCTGGCTGATAGATTAACTTTAACCAGTCTGTGATTCTATTTTCACTCAGTTGGAACATAAAAGTTATAGGATAGCGATCGCACCATTCAGCAAAAGTTACCCCCCTCATGCAAAGGAAGTATTTAGCTAAAATTTTTGTGACTCTTCGGCCTTCAGTTCTCGATCCTGCTGGTGTCGCCGTACAAACTAGCTTAAAACAAATGGGACATGAAACCGTTGAACAAGTAAGAATTGGTAAATATATTGAATTAACCACGATTGCACCCGATGAAGCTATAGCGAATCAAGATGTGAAAAATATGTGTGAGGAACTGTTAGCAAATACTGTGATCGAAAACTATCGTTTTGATTTGATTGAAGTAGAATCTCAAACTGGTGTTTTTTAGGTAATGGGTAATTGGTAATGGGTAATTGGTAAAAACTTCTTTACTGTCACCTATTCCCTATTCCCTATTCCCTATTCCCTATTCCCTATTCCCTATTCCCTATTCCCTTATTTATGAAATTCGGTGTTTTAGTTTTTCCTGGTTCTAATTGTGACCGTGATTCCGCGTATGTGACTAGAGACTTACTCGGACAACCAACACGGATGGTTTGGCATCAAGAGACGGATATTAGTGATATAGATGTAATTATAGTCCCTGGGGGCTTTAGTTACGGTGATTATTTGCGTTGTGGGGCGATCGCTCGTTTTTCCCCTGTAATGCAGGAAGTTGTCAATCACGCACAAAAAGGTAAGTTTGTCATCGGTATTTGCAATGGATTTCAGGTATTAACTGAAGCTGGTTTGTTGCCGGGTGTGTTAACGAGAAACCGAGATTTGCATTTTATTTGCGATCGCTCTCCCTTAAAAGTTGAGCGTAATAATTTACCTTGGACTCATGGTTATACAGAGGGAGAAGTGATCACTTTACCCATTGCCCACGGAGAGGGTCGATTTTACGCTGATAAGGATACTTTAGCAGCAATTGAAGATAACGGACAAGTGGTATTTCGTTATCACGGAGAAAACCCCAACGGATCATTAAATAACATTGCAGGGATTTGCAATTTGCAAGGTAATGTGTTAGGAATGATGCCACATCCTGAACGCGCAGCAGATCAAGCATTAGGTAATACTGATGGTTTACGCTTGTTTGCGGGTTTGTTGGGGAAGGTTGCAGCTTTGATTTAGTCTTGTATTTGACAAACTCTCAAAAACATAAGGTGGTTAATTTCCACCTTATTTAAGGATTTTTACGTATTGACTTGTCAAATTGACTAGATGTATTATTTTTGATAGTATAATATTAAATCCATCAAGAAAAGCGCAGATGAACAGAATAGCAATAAATCCAGACTTAGCAAATGTGGATTATACTGATTTATTAGATAAAATACTCAGAGTATTAAAAAATCAGCAGATATTTATAATTTCTGCTGATAATAAAAGAGTTAAGGTTGATATTAATGAAGTAGTTAATGAAGTTATTAAATTAACTCCTCATAACCCATTGGGAAACCAAAAAGCAGCACGTTCAGCAACTTTGAATTTTACTCCCGGTACTGAAGTTTCATTTCGAGAGAAAATTAGACAAATTACAGGTTATATTCAATATCAATTAACATTAGCTATTCAGCAAAATCCCAATAGTAAATCAATGGATAGATTTGAATTTATCCAAAATTTACTGACAGACTTACAAACATTTCAAACAGATAGAAAACCAACTAAATTAGACTTGAGTTATGAATTTCTACCCTCTAAAAACTTACAAAAACAAAGATTAACAGTCAAAAAAGACGATAAAGCAAAACAGAAACAACTACTAAAAGCGCATAAAGTTAAAATTTCTGTAGATAAACCAAAAGATTTTTACACAGCACTATTAACCGGATTGAATAACTTTATAGACATTAACTTTTCAAGTTCTAGTGACAGAGAAGAAATAGGATTTATTTTAGAAAACCTCAAACAAAATACAAAGTCTGATATTTATCAACTACAAAACCTAGTCAACGAAGAAACACTAGGAAAACTCAAAAAACTATCACAAATTAAATATTTAGAATTTCTCCTAGAAAACATTGACGAAAAAGCTAGTTCTAAAAACTACCAAGCTAAAATATATTTACAAGACTTGATCAGGAGATTACAAATATTAGAAGATTACATTAATAACCCCAATAAAGCAGATGGAGAATATGAAGTTAGCTATGCACAAGAGAAATTTAATTTGCAAACAGTATTTTCTCGTGGTGATGCTTATGATAAATTACCAATTATTCCCTTAGTCGAGGGTTATTTAGGAGAAAGTGAACATCAACACCAAGAAAAAATAGAATTTACCTTTGGTTTAAAATTAAAATTTGATGGTAAAGTCCAAACCGATGGAGGTAAAAATGTTTTTCAAAGAAATCTTGATATTCTCCTCGCAGATCCAAATAGTGAAGAGAATATAAAAGAATTTGCAGAGAATTTGAATAACAAGAAGAACTTTGTCAACAAAGTTTTAAAAATTGCCTTTCTGTATTATTTTATATTTGCATCAACACAAGATCCAAAAGCAGCAAATTATGATCCAAGAGAAGAATTAAATTACGATCCTCTACGGAGATTTGAAAAGGATATATTATCAGTATTTAAAGGAGATGATGAAAATGCTAAGAAAGAATTACTCGGAAAGTTAAAAAAAGGTTTCGATAAATTTAAAGTCCAGAAAAAAGTAGACATATTAAAAGAAGTCTTAACTAACTTAATTAAAAGAGAAACACCATTTCCTGAAAGACAATATCCGGTACACATCTCTGTCAAAAATAGCATTTTAGAAAACGATATTGAAACAATTACGGAACGAGATACTTTATTTAAAAATACATTGCGTGGTAACTTTAAAGACTGTTTAAAATATATTCATTTAGGAAACCCAAGTACACAAACAAACATCCTTGTCACTCTACCCGCAAACATCACCATTAGCGAAATTCACTTTTTAGAAACTCCAGATGTAGAAACATTTGACATGGAATATGACATTACTTCAGGAATTAAAGTTTTACCAGCAATATTTTTAGGAATAGATAACCAACAATGTAGAAATTTTTATGAAAGCAACTTAAAAAATAGAAACTTATTAGTATTTCCCCATAGGTTGGAAGAACAAAAGCTAGAAAAGCATCAAGAATTTATTTACAAGATTGTGTATAGTTTACTAGCATATCTTTGTCTTCATGTGATTTTAGAAAGACAAATAAAAGAAGATGCAAAACCATTTATACCACTAATTAGAATACACCTCAAAGAAAAAACGGATGAAACTGCAATCATTGAAAAGTTTATAGTTGATCTAACCAAAGTATTATCTCATTTATTGAATGAAAGATATCGCTGCAATGAACAAGGGATAGTGGTTACAAACCCCAAAACAATCAGCTTTAAAATTCCTAATGTTCTCAGTTCATTATATTCCGTAGTTCCCAAAAAATTCACATTCTTACCAACGGATAATTTTAGATTTCAGGAACTTAATAAACTTGCGATCATCGTTGTTTCTAGTCGGGAAAGTGATCGTCGTTTCGGAGTAGATGAAAAAAAATCTAACTTAATAGGTGAAATTATCACCATACAAACAGAAGACAACAAAGCAAGGTTTCAACTCTTCAAAACTTTCTCAGAAAACTACGACGATCATCAAAAAATGTTTGAATATCCTACAGTTGTAGTTGATAATGTGGACAAACTTTACAAAAGAGGGTACAGACACTTTATTTATATTGCAAAAGTTCCCTACAGTAGTACATTACACATTACTCAAGCAGAAAAAGATGAAGAATTATTCTTCATGTCACAAAATGTAATTCAATCTTTGAAAAAAGAAAGACATGATATCAAAATTTACCCGATGTTTTTTGAAAAATACTATGCAGTAAAAGTGGGAAATTTTAAATCTACATCCTTATACATTCAGGATACTTTAGAGTTGACTAATTTAGCGGAGGATAGAAACAAACAATCTGTAATTTTCTTTAATTTATTTAATGGGTTACAGGTTGCTAAGGAGGTTAACTATCATGGAGTCATGTCTTATGCAACTTTATATAATATGTATGAAAGTACAATTTTAGATGATAAGGATATTTTTACAGGATTAATAGATAATGAAAGTAAGTTAAAAAATGAAATTACTCAATGTTTAACTTTGTTTCATTTCTCCCGTTATGAAAAATCTGAAAAATCAGGGAATATGCAATTAAAGTTAGATCCCTATCAAAATTTAATCGGGGATGAATCAGTTAGTGAATCTGCAAGTTTTAAACATATTCGAGATAAAACTGATTTCAATTCTCTTGCTTTTTTAACTCATGTTAAATCAATATTACTAGGTAAGGATGAATAACACTTCTCTTTCTTTACGTCTTTGCGTGAGATTTTTCTTATAAAAACGAACCGCAGAGACACAGAGTTCACAGAGAAAAGAGGTTTTTGAGGGTTTTTATAAGGAGTAAAAAATGACTGCAAAAATAGCTGATGATCTGGGAAGGTTGTTTGAGGTTGGTTTTAATATCGGGATTTTATCTTATATCCATAAAAATAATATCAAAAATCATTTTGGTGATTTGTATAGTCAGGAGTTGCAAAATCTCAAGTTTGCAGAAATTACAAAAAATATTGTGAAGAAGGTTGTTGGTAAGTTAGAAAGAGAAATTGCAGAAACTTGGTGTCAGTTTTTTGTACAAAAGGGTTTTTTGTGTGGGTTAAATTTCTTTCGGGAGTATCTTAAATCTCTGGGATGTCGTGAAAAAGCAAACTTGCAAAATCTGGAAGTTATTTATTTTCAATGTCGGTTTAATGGTGAAAATAGTATTGGTACTCATGAAGTTGATGAAATACAATGGTTCAAAAATGTTCTCTCTCAGTTTGAAAATGTAAATGTCACTTCTGGGGATATTCAAAATTATAAACAAGGTGGTGATTTTCTCAATGCAGATAGTTTGATGTTGTTGAAATATAAAAATAATTACCGGGTTTTATGTCTTGACTTGTCGGTGTTTTCTATTCACACTGATGAGGATTTACAAAATATTGATTATGTGGAAATTATCAGAGGTTTGTTATTACGAGATATCAATTATTTACGTTCTAAAAGTGTGTTTTCTAAGTTGCGTATTGATACCGAATCTTTGGGTTTAGATTTTTCTCCCAGTTTAAAGGAGTATTTTACCGCTTTTAAATCTAAGGATAAGGAAAGTGCTAAATTAATTCAAGCGGGTAGTTATATTTATAGTTTCTGTCAGTTTTTACAAGCAAATTCTTTTCTTCCTGATATTTCTAGGTTGGTTTGTAATGCGGTGGGATATAGCGATCGCTCTTTTAATACTATCTCTATTCCCGGAAATAATATCCAACTTTTTGAAAGTTGTCATCAAATTTATCAACAAAATTACAAAACAGAAGAAGAAATTAGCGACGCACGTTATCGCGTTTTACAAAAAATCCAAGTTAACGCATATCGCAGTTTTCAACAAGGTAAAAAACTGGTTGACTCTCTCCTCAACATTACTCCTAATACCATCAATATTTTACCACGTCATACAGAAACGATTACCGATTTTTATAACTCTGTTTCTCCCGTACCATCTGAGTTAATTTCTAGTTTAAATTTAACCGAAAATCCCAATTTTAGACAAGCGCACAACCAACTAATTAAAAGATATTTACTTTCTGAAAATACCTACATTTTCTTAACAGGAAATCCCGGAATCGGAAAAACTACCGCTATTGTTGATTTTCTCACTCAATATCAAAATGATGGTTTCCTATTATTATACGTCAGTCCCCGGAAACAAGTCAATCTTGATATCATTGAAAAATTCAAAGATCGCAAAACTGGAAGATTAGTAAATGATCAAATTTTTGCTATTAATACTCATAGTAATTTGATTCAAGATAACTCTGGTAAACTCTCAGTTGCTTATACATCAAACAAACATGAAGAAGATTTTACTTTGGAAAATGTTGATTTTCTCAACAGTGAAAATATTGAACGAAAATCTCGACGCAAAGACAGACTGCAACAGATTACAGATGATACCTTTCAGGATATGGGAACAAAAAACAAGGGAGTTTTACAAAGTATTTGTGAAGGGTTATATTACCTCATCAAATATCAAACATCTAATCAAATTATCGCTACCGCTTCTACCCAGTCTTTGAAAAAAACAGACTATGGTGATACTTTACAACATTTAGAAAAAATCTTTCAAGACGCATACAGAAAAAGTGACGATAAAGTATTTCCTCAAAAAATGCGAAATATATCCCGTCGCATCAAACATCTATTTATTATGATAGATGAAATTACCGGAGATGAAGGAGGAGTAGAATTTTTAGAGGGAATTAAAAAAATGGTTAAAACTTATAAATTAACAAACCCAGAAAATGGTTTTAATACTAAAATCATCGTCGCAGATGCTTCTATTGTTGATAAAAATGTCATTTGTCAACATTTAGAAGATACTTCCCCCGAACCAAATAAGGTTTATTTTAGAAAAGCAGAATCAAACATTCAACCTCTATCTGTAGAAAGTTTCATATTTAAAGGTTCACCCGCTATCATTATTAATACTAACACCTATCCTGCAAAAAGTCTTACTATTAATTATCAAATAATTGTCGAATCTTGTCGTTTTACTGATAGAATTAAACTAAGAGATAAATCTGATTTAGAGAAAAAATCCCAGGAAGAAATTTTCAAAGATATTAAAATTATCTTCCAAAAATCCGATGTTGAACAATTTATAGTTTACATCCAAAATAAACCTAAATTATCAGAACTGATTGATAAAATTCAGTCAGAGTTAGGAAGAGATAACTTTGTTAAAAATACTCACTTCCTAGAAATACACGCGAATATTTCAGAATTAGAAAAACAGGAAATTAAACAACATCAAGAAAACGTCAAAGTGGTTTTCATGACTGCTTCCGGGAGTCGCGGTTTATCCTTCCCCAAAGCGAAACATATCTTAGTCGAAATTCCGAAATTTGAAATTGAAAAAAACCTGATGGAAATAATTCAGGTTATTTACAGAGGTCGGGGAAATGATATGATAGATAATCAAGATAAATACCTCACATTTTATTTAGCTGAACGTTCAGTTTATTATCAAGATGATCCAGAATTATCTATCAAAGAAAATTGCTTGAGTTTATTAAATCTTCTGTTAATTCTCAAAGCATCTATAATGACAAGAATTCAAGGTTATGGTAATATTGGTAGGAAGAATTATCTACTTATACCCATCGGTGGAAAATCAGTTTTTGCTGCGGGAGAAACCTTTTCCAGTAAAATCGAAAATCTTATTACCCAACTGAAAAAAGAATATAACCGCAATAAAAGTCACACTTCCTTAAAAGACGCATACACCAGACTAGAATTATTAATGGGTGAAGGTGATTTTTGGGTTGCTAAAAATACGGAAGAGAGTTATTTAAAGATTCGGGAAAATTTCAACAACACATTTTTAGAAGTCGCTAAAACCTTTGATAAATTATTAGATTTTACACCCTTGGAATTAGGTTATATTAGTGGAGGTTTATTAATTGTACCCAGTCAAAATATCCAAGAATCTTATCAAATGCGCTTTTTAGATATTCAAAAATATGCAAATACAGAATTATGGAATACTTTAAAAAGCATTAGTCGCAATCAAAATTACCCCGAAAGTCTCACCTCTGCGGTAAAAGATGCAATAGAATTAGTAGAAAAGTTAATCAATGCACCTGCAAAAACCCAGAATTATCTCCAAAAAAGTCAACATACAGATCAATATTACGCTTTACCATTATTTGCGTTTATTAGTGGGGAAGTGATGAAAGAATATTTTGCAAATAAACCAGAAGAACCGGAAGATCAACGTTTTAAAGATATCTTATCTATATATATTCGTTCTTTATATCCTGTAAGTAATATTTTACCCATAGGACATAATTATCAAGAATTTCCCTTTGTGGTATTTAGAAGTTATAGTTTGGAGGAAATTAGAAATAAATTGTTTACAGAAAAATATCTGTTAAATTCTCAGGAATTAAATGTTCTTAATTTAATTCTGTCTCAAACTTAAAATTAGTAATTAGATCCCCGACTTCTTTAAAAAGTCGGGTTTCTTATTTTATTAATCTTCTTGAAATCTCCCTAATAATTCCTCACGGGATAATTGCAAAAGTAAAGGTGTAAATTCTTCCCTAGATAGGGTAATGATTTTATCAATCACTTTCTCTAACTCAGCATCAACTTTACCAAAACGTACTTGTAAAATACTTTCGGCCATCCCACGACGTTCTCTTTTTTCTCCTTCTTCTCTTCCTTGATATCTACCTTGTTGCAGTCCTTGTTGCAGTCCTTGTTGCAGTCCTTCTCTTCGCGTTTCTTCTTTAATTTGTTCTAATAATTCCTGATACATTTGTGATAATTTCATAATCAACTCCTGATCATCTTGATCAATATCCTTTTCTTTTTGCTGTCTGGCTGATAACATGGCTATTAAGTCATGTACTAATTGTATAACATTTTCTAGCTGTGGGTTATTGTTAGCTAATGCTTCTAACTCTTCCACTGCTTTTCTCTGTACCCTACCCCTACCTAATACCCTTAAAAATAAGGTTTCTGGTGTACTGGGTAACTGGTGAATAACGATAATACCTGTCCTTGATACTTCGTCTAATAAATAAACTCCTTTACCCCATGTTTGATAATCTAAACTCAGATCAATACCTCTGAATATTTCCTCTGATGCAGTAGGTGTGAATATCCATAAAAATGGTAATTGGTTTTCACTAATGCGGGTATTATTGCGTTTTGCTTGTCTTTCTAAGTTTGCATGAATATCAAATAGTTTACCCTTACAACTTCTGATTTCACTTCTATCAACGGGGTTACGAAATGGTTCAAAAACTACGGAAGTTGCATGAATTCCCATTTTTCCCAATAGTCCTAATTTTTCGATGTTTTCAGGATTTGAAGATGGGGTAAATAATACGTCTATCTGTCTTTTTTCTGAGATAATATCTTGACTGACTTCTACTTTTCCGTAGGGTGTAAATATCTCTGTTAGATATTGTTTTGCAAACTGATCATGAATAAACCGAGTCATGGAATTTTAGATTTTGGATTTGGGATTTTAGATTGATTAAAGATTGATTATAAACAATTTGATTATAATTTAATTATCTCCATTCGTTAAATTCTTCGCACACACATCAACCAACTCACAAACATCACAACCAGGAGAACGTGCTTTACAAACTGCACGACCATGATATATTAAACGAATAGACCAATTTTCCCATTCTGGTTGGGGTAATAATTTCATTAAATCTTTTTCAATATTAATAGGTTCAGTATTTTTTGTTAACCCCAATCTTTGACTTAACCGCTTGACGTGAGTATCTACAGTCACCCCTGCATTAATACCATAAGCGTGCGCTAAAACCACATTTCCAGTTTTTCTCGCAACTCCGGGAAGTTTTAATAATTCTTCCATTTTATTGGGAACAACGGAGTTAAAATCATCAACAATCATCCGACAAGCAGCTTTGATATTTTTCGCTTTATTGCGATAAAAACCCGTAGAACGGACTAATTCTTCTAATTCAAAAATATCCGCATTTGCTAAACTTTCTGCATCAGGAAACCGACTAAATAAAGCTGGAGTAACTTTATTCACTCGTTCATCTGTGCATTGTGCAGAAAGAATTGTTGCTACTAATAATTGTACAGGAGTTTGATAATTTAAAGAACAAGTCGCATCAGGATAAAGACGATGGAGACGAGAGAGAATTTCTAAAGCGCGTTGCTTTTTTGATGATTTTGATAATTTTGATAATTTTTTAGTAGTCACATCAATAATATTTGAATTTATTTTATTTGAAATTTAACTTATTTCTCGTTCCCATACTCTGTATGGGAATGAATTGTATAAGACTCTGCCTTTTTTGTCAAATAGAGGTAGAACCTCTAGATCACATTCCCAGTCTGAGACTGGGAACGAGATGATCACATTCCCAGTCTGAAACTGGAATATACAAGCTAAAATTTGCTTACAAGTTCTGGAATATTTGTTGCACAAATTCTAGTTGCAGAGTTTCTTTGAAAATTAAGAAAATACCTAATCCTAAAAGTAGGACTAAACCTGTTTGCATGACACCTTCTTGAATTTTTGCTGGTAAGGGTTTACCAAGTAAACCTTCAATCAAAAGAAAAGCTAATTGTCCACCATCTAAAGCAGGGAGAGGTAAAATATTAATGATGGCTAAATTAATACTAATAATTGCTGCAAAAGATAGCAAATTTGCACTATTATCTGCTGCTAATTTAGCACCAATTTTCACAATATTCACAGGTCCTGAAACCTGACTTGCTGTTTGTTGAAAATTAGTTATTAGCTGTCCAAATCCTTTGATTGTACCAATAAATAGCTGTTGAAATCTATCAGCAGCAACGCTGAAAATTTCTATGGGATTTTGGGGACGACGATAAACAGCTTCTCCATTTGGTCCTAGTTCAATTCCTACTAAACCTTTACCATCAGCACTTTCTGTAGGAGTTAATTTTAAAGCTATTTCTTGATTTTGACGCTGAATTTTCAGGTTAAGTTGTTGATTTGGATGAGTTTGAATTTCTTTAGTCAGCAATAAGGTAGAATCTTTACTAGCAGCTAATTCCTGACCATTGACGCTGATAACAATATCACCTGCGCGAATACCAGCTTGGTAAGCTATTGATTGTTCATTAACAGGTTTGACAAGTACACCAGGTTGATATTGAAATTCTTGGGGTATACCAACAATACCTATTTGCAAAGCGAGAACAAAATAAGCAAATATTAAGTTTGCTATCACACCGGCGCTAATAACGATCGCCCGATCTAAAATAGGACGATTCCGCAATAAGTTGGGATCATTGGGAGGAATTGCGCTATCTGGATCATCGTCGGGAAAACCAACAAACCCACCCAAGGGGAAAGCGCGAATGGTGTATTCTGTCTGTGATCCTTGGTACTTTAAGAGAGTGGGACCAAAACCCAAAGAAAAGCGGTTAGCGTAGATACCTTGAGAACGTGCGGCTATAAAATGTCCTAACTCGTGTACTAAGATCAAAATAGCCAAAACTGCGATCGCTGCTAAAACTGACATAGAGCAAATAAGTCAAAATATTTCGGATATATATTTCTATTGTAGTTTGGGAATGGACTCAGAAACAAAATCTGCTGTTATTTATTGTCAATTGCAAAGAAAAGCGCAAGTTATGGTAATTTTGCTAATTTCCAGGTTTTGAGCTAAACTTGTCTGATAGCGTAGCGCAAGCCATATCAGGATATCCAGGATTTGAGGATGTACAGGATATCTTCTTTGCGCGAAATAGATTTTTGTCAGAATCAGGACACCCTTCGGGAAGTCAAAAGTCAAAATTCAAAAAATTATTTCTTTTCAGAAGTTGCGCTAATTCAAATATTTCAGAATATTAATATCAAATATAATCCTGTTAATCCTTTCATCCTGGTTATCCTGATTCTGACAGTTAATTATACATTACTGAGTGCTTTAACCTGAGAAATAGCACGTTCAACATCTGGTAATTTTTGACCATGTTTTTCTGCTGTTTCTAACCATAAATCTCTGACAATGATCAATTCTTGTAATGTTTCTTCTAAAGTTTCTCCCTGTGCTAAACATCCTTTTAATGCTGGAATTTCAGCAACGAAACCGCCTTCTTCACAGGGATAAACAACTATGGGATAATTCATAATTACGCTCCTTCTATCAATTCTAATACTCGTTTAACATAAATTGATTTTACCCGATTATTATGTACGGGAATTACTAAAATTATATCATCTTTGATAAAGATATGATGACTACCTGTAATTCTATCTAATACAAAATTATCTAATTCTAACAGTTTACGAATATCACTGAATTTGGCATTATTGGGACTATTTGTTAATTTTTCAATTAGTTTATCTTTTTTGACCATTTTCCGCGATTTGAGGATCTACAGGATGGTTTTTTAATATTCAGCTACATTTTCAGAAGTTGCATTTTGTCAGAATCAGGATATCCAGGATTTGAGGATTTACAGGATATTTTTTTAGTATTCCTCTACATTTTCAGAAGTTGCATTTTGTCAGAATCAGGATGTCCAGAATTTGAGGATTTACAGGATGGTTTTTTAATATTCATCTGTATTTTCAGAAGTTGCGCTAATTTTAATATCCCAGAATATCAATATCAAATATAATCCTGTTAGTCCATTAATCCTGGATATCCTGATTCTGACAGTGGATTTTAACGTAATATTCTAACTTCAACTCCCACATTAATATTACTCCATAAACGATCAGTAGTTAAAACAGGTTGGTTAAGAATAATACCTAATGCTAAACAAGCTCTATCACCAAATGAAAGTCCAATTGATTTAGTAATTGGGCGTAAAATTCCCGCTTTTAATGCTTGTTCTTCATTAAAATCAATTACTTCCAGATTCAGATTATTTATAATTAAAGTAATATCATTTTCTGGTATTCCTGCATCTGCTAATTTAGCGATCACCTCAGATAAATTAACCGTACTAATTGCAGCTTTATCAATAAATTTTAATACTTCTTCGCTTCCAGGTTCTTCATTGAGTAAAGCTAAAATTGCCGAAGCATCTAAAACAACTTCACTCATTTAAAGTTTCCTCTCTCCGTTCCTGAATTAATTCTTCAGATAGTTTTCTAGTAGGTGGAATATACTTTCTAAAAATAGCTTGGGCATTTTTTACAGAATTATGTAAATTATCACTTATTGGGTTATCTTCTAGTACAATAACTGCTTTATATTCTCCCTTTGGGATATCTACAAGAGAATCAACTAACAATTTGCCATCACTGGTTATAGTTACTGTTACACCTAATGTAATCATAGTCAACTCCATTGGTTAATTAGTTTATTAATTATATCAGAAAATGTGCATTTTGTCTGAATCAGGATGTACAGGATGGTTTTTTAATATTCATCTACATTTTCAGAAGTTGCGCTAATTTTAATATCCCAGAATATCAAAATAAAATATAATCCTGTTAATCCTTTAATCCTGGTTATCCTGATTCTGACAGTGCAATATATTATAAAAATAATAAAAAATGGTGCATTAAATAAAGTTGATTAACGCACCCTAAGAGCAGTATTATTTAAAAGGAATATATTCAACGACATTCATCCATTCATCAATCTCTGAAGCTTTAGCAATAAATTCTAAATCTTGCACAAATTGACCAATTGTACCACCTAGTTGATGTCCAAAAATTAATCCTGAAAACTGTTTTCCTTCTTTTTGCCAAGTTTCCGCTAAAACTCGAAAACGGATATCTTGAGTAAATAGAACTCGTTTAATTTCTGTCACTCTTTCTAATAAGTTATCATCAGGAAGTTCTTGGGTTTCATCATCAAAAGCAGTTAATACATCCACACCCCGACGACGCAATTGTGATGTAATAGATTGAGGTACATGAACATCCATATATAAAGCAATGGTCATTTACAACAGTCCTTTTGCTTTCATTCTGTTGTAAAATGGAGATGATACTAATTCATTTTTGCTTTGTTGTACTTGTTCCCATTCCTCTTTAATTTCTTGGTCAATTTCTTCTTGGTGGTCAAAGTAATAACCCATAGTAGCATGAGCTTCAGCTTGAGTTAAATAAGGATGTTGACGACACATTTCTTCTACTGACCAACCATAAGCAATATAGTCCATGACAATTTGTGCTACTCTAATTCTGGGAAAACGCTTTAATCTTGCTGGTTGATTTTCGGTTTTTTCAATATGCGGGTAATTCAGGGTTAACATATTTTTTTATATAGCTAAGTTGCTTGAATCACTATATTTTAGTATATCATTTTTTTGTCTGAATCAGGACACCCTTCGGGATATTCTGTGAATATCAATATCAAATATTATCCTGTTAATCCTTTAATCCTGGTTATCCTGATTATGACAGTTAATTATACATTACTGAGTGATTTAACTTGAGAAATAGCACGTTCAAAATCTGGCAATTTTTGACCATGTTTTTCGGCTGTTTCTAACCATAAATCTCTGACCATGATCAATTCTTGTAATGTTTCTTCTAAAGTCTCTCCCTGTGCTAAACATCCTTTTAATGCTGGAATTTCAGCTACAAAACCGCCTTCTTCACAGGGATAAACAACTATGGGATAATTCATGATTATGATCCTTCTATCAATTCTAATACTCGTTTAACATAAACTGATTTTACCCGATTGTTATGTACGGGAATTACTAAAATTATATCATCTTTGATAAAGATATGATGACTACCTGTAATTCTATCTAATACAAAATTATCTAATTCTAACAGTTTACGAATATCACTAAATTTGGCATTATTGGGACTATTTGTTAATTTTTCAATCAGTTTATCTTTTTTAACCATTTTCCGCTAATAGAATTTTTAACATTATTTGTCTGAATCAGGATGTCCAGGATTTGAGGATGTACAAGATGGTTTTTTAATATTCAGCTACATTTTCAAAAATTGCATTTTGTCTGAATCAGGATGTCCAAGATTTGAAGATGTACAGGATGGTTTTTTAATATTCATCTACATTTTCAGAAGTTGCGCTAATTTTAATATCCCAGAATATCAAAATCAAATCTAATCCTGTGAATCCTTTAATCCTGGTTATCCTGATTCAGACAGTTAAATTTTAATAAAAAAACGGTGCATTACATTTTATTAACTTACTCAACCCAATTTTCTAATAATAGATTAGGAATGCGAGAAAATTCGCAGATATTGTTAGTAACTAGAGTAACGCCTAAACTCATTGCATGAGCAGCAATTAACATATCCATTTGTCCAATAACAAGACCTTTACTTTCTAAATTACTTCTAATACATCCATAAATTACTGCTGCATTTTGACTAAATTCTACAATTTCTAAAGGTAGTAAAAACTGAATTAAAGCATTTTTATTTTTTTCTTGTTGCTGACTTTTATAAACACCATATTCTAATTCAGCAACGGTAATGGAAGAAATACCAATATCAGAAATTGACAAAGTTTGAAATTTTGATATTACTTTTTCTGGTTTTTGCTTAATCAGATAAATACAGATGTTGGTATCGAGAAGATATTGCATTTAAAATTCCTCTCTTTTATCAACAGGAAGTTGATCTCTAGTGTTCATAAAATCATCAGAAAATTGATCTAAACTATCAATTAAACTTTGCCAAGGGTTCTCTTTACTAATAAGAATAATTGCATTACCAATTTTTTTAATATAAACCTCTGTACCTGTCATTTGAAAATCTGGGGGTAATATGACTGTTTGCTGAGTACCATCACTGCTAAGTTTAGCTGTATTCATGATATGTGGTTTTTAGGTTAGTTGTTTATTCTTTGATTATAGCTAATAATTGTCAGAATCAGGATGTCCAGGATTTGAGGATGTACAGGATGGTTTTTTAATATTCATCTACATTTTCAAAAATTGCATTTTGTCTGAATCAGGATGTCCAGGATTTGAGGATGTACAGGATGGTTTTTTAATATTCTTCTATATTTTCAGAAGTTTCACTGATTTTAATATTCTGTGAATATCAAGATCAAATATTATCCTGTTAATCCTTTAATCCTGGTTATCCTGATTCAGACAGTTAAATTTTCATAAAAAACGGTGCATTACATTTCATTAACGCACCCTACGAGATGAGCGATCGCACTGTTGATACTATTCATCTATTCCAATGATACTTCCAAGTCTATTAGTAAAATACCTATCTAAATTAATGAAAGTCCAACCAAATTGCCCACGTCTGTTTGCACACTGACTTCGTAAACCGACAAAATTAGTTCCTTGTATCATAAACAATTCAGTATTTCGACAACTTCTAGAAAAAAATCCGCCTGTTCTAGCTATTAATCCGAAAGGGTTAGGAATAGGTTGGGTATAGACATATTCTAATCTACCATTTTCATTTTTAATGTAAGCGTCTAGGTTAATAGCTGGTTTATATATATAACCTTTTGGTGTTTTACAATTTGCCTCTAATACAACTCCGCTCTTTAGAATAATATCAAAACAAGAACGAGAAAAATGCTGTGCTTTAGCAGTCGTAGAAAAAGAAACTACTCCCACTACTGTTGTAGTTAATATAAATAAATTTCTACAAAGAAATTTAGATGAAATAGATAAGAAATTCTTATTCATTTAACCGTTTTCCTTTTTTGTCAAAAATTATGAAATAATTATCAATTATCTTACACATTTATATCAATAGTTTAATAATAATTGTTATTTGTTTACTTAACATCATGATCCGTTACATAAATTTACGTAGAGACGCACCCCAAAAACGCCTCTACAAAACCCCTAAACTACAAAACCTCCCTACCCAAATAAACCTGCAAAACCTCCGGTACTTTAATCGTCCCATCAGCTTGCTGATAATTCTCCAAAATCGCCGCCATAGTCCTTCCCACAGCTAAACCAGAACCATTTAAAGTATGTACAAACTGCGTCCCCTTCTTCCCCGCTTCCTTAAACCGAATATCCGCCCTTCTTGCTTGAAAATCAACACAATTAGAACAACTAGAAATCTCTCGATACTTCCCAGAAGATGGCAACCAAACCTCTAAATCATAAGTCTTTGTTGCCCCAAAACCTAAATCACCAGTACATAAATTAATCACTCGATAAGGCAACTTTAAACCCTGTAAAATTGACTCTGCACTAGCAACTAATTTCTCTAATTCCTCAAAAGAATCTTCCGGTTTTACTAACTTCACCAACTCCACTTTATTGAATTGATGCAACCGAATTAAACCCCGCATATCCCGGCCATAACTTCCCGCTTCCCGACGAAAACATGGCGTATATGCACAGTGATAAATCGGTAATTCTTCCGCGTTTAAAATTTCCCCACGATAAAAATTTGTTACCGGAACTTCCGCAGTAGGAATTAACCACAATTCATCATCTGCACATTTAAAACTTTCTTCTGCAAACTTCGGTAATTGTCCAGTTCCCGTTAAAGAATCAGTATTAACTAACAACGGTGGACTAACTTCAATATACCCATTTTCAATATGCTTAGAAAGCATAAATTGAATTAACGCCCTTTCTAAAGCAGCACCCGCACCTATCAAACTGACAAACCGACTTTGGGCAATTTTTACCGCCCTTTCAAAATTCAAAATACCCAATTTTTCCCCAATTTCCCAATGAGGTAAAATATTCTGATTTTCCGGTTTATATTCATCTCCCCATCTTCTCACTTCTGGGTTATCATCTTCACTTGCACCGATGGGAGTAGAATCACTAGGAAGGTTAGGAAGTGCTAAAAGTAAATCTTGAATTTGCGCTTTTAACTCTTTTTCCTGGGGTTCTAATTCGCTTAATGTGATTTTAATATTATTCCCTTCTTCTTTTAAAGCAAGAATTTCCTCACTTTGTGGACTAACACCGGATTTTACCTTTTGTCCTACCAGTTTACCAATTTCATTACTCCGCGCTTGTAAATCGTTGCGTTTTCCTTCCAGTTCCCGTTGTTTTTGACTTAAATCTAATATAGGCTGAATGTCATATTTACCACTACGAGTATTCAGCTTTTCTTGTACGAGTTGGGGGTTTTCTCTAATTTGTTTAATATCCAGCATTGGTGAATTTTGTGAGTTTTTGTCAATTATACTCGATTGAGGTGATTATTCGTAGGGGTTTAGCAATGCTAAACCATTTCTTGCATCATCAATCATATCTATTATTAACACCAGTTTTATACAATAACCACACAAAATCATCAGATTAATCAAAATCCCTTTTTCATCCGCGTTTATCTGCGTTCATCTGCGTTCAAATCTCAATATAGAATGTAGGTTGGGTTGAGGAACGAAACCCAACATTTAGAGGAACGAAACCCAAAATTAATAAGATATTGATAAGATTTTGTTGGGTTGCGCTATCACTTAACCCAACCTACAAAATATGATAAACTAAAATCAAAATCAAAATCAAGAGGTTTTCAGCAATGATGACATCTGAACCAGTAATTTTAAATATCAAAAATGTCGGTTTAAGTGATGAACAATTTTTTAATCTCTGTCAAATTAATGAAGATTGGAAACTGGAAGAAACAGCTAAAGGAAAGTTAATTATTATGCCTCCAGTGGGTGCAATTAGTGGTAATAGAGAATCAGAATTTAATGCTGATGTTGCAATTTGGAATCGTCAAACTAAGCTAGGAAAAGTATTTATTTCTTCCACTATTTTCACTTTACCTAATGGTGGTAAACGTTCTCCTGATGTCGCTTGGGTAGCTAATGAACGTTGGGATGCTTTAAGCATTGAAGAACAAGAAAAATTCCCTAAAATTTGTCCTGATTTTGTCATAGAATTACGTTCTCGTACCGATTCTTTAACTCAATTACAGGAGAAAATGCGAGAATACCTGAATAGTGGTTTAAGGTTGGGTTGGTTAATTGATCCGCAAAATCAACAAGTAGAAATTTATCGTCAAAATCAACCTGTAGAAGTTCTATCCTTACCGACAACTTTATCAGGAGAAGATGTTTTACCAGGATTTATTTTAGAAGTACCTAATTTTCCATGATTAATAATAGCATTTATCCCAATCACCAATCACCAATCACCAATCACCCATTACCAACCTACTTTGTAATCCGATTTAATAAAAATAGTGAAGCTATAAGTCCTGAAAAATGCGCTGATACAGTATTTATATTTGCCTGTACTACAAGCATATCTAAACCGCTAATAATCCGAGTGGGGTCAAATAATTGCGTTGTTACTGCTTGTGGCGAAATTGACCTAGCAACCAGTGTACCTACAATCGCTTGCGCTCCTAACAGTGTGACTAAAATTCCACCTAAATTTACCCATAACCCTAATCTTAATACTTGCACACTTTCCAGCTTACGAGGACGGTTACTAGGATTTGAGGATTCTAATTGTTTGCCAATTGTTGTATACCTATAGGCTAAGTAAATACCCGCACCTAAAACAATTAGTCCACAAACTGCTAAAAACACACCAAAGCCTGTTCCGGGATTATTACTAGGGCTTCCTGGTCTTTGACTAAAAAAGGCAAATAATATCACTATTATACCAGAAATTACCCCTAAAACTAATTGTATCCAAAAACTAATCCAACCTGCTAGGCGAAACATTTGGGCGATCGCTCTAATATTAGAGGATGGGGTTTCAAAATTTTGTGTCATAAATCTAAATATTAAATATATTCGGTAATAGGTAATGGGTAATGGGTAATTGGTAATGGGTAATGGGTAATTAAATAATTATTCTCAGTCACCAATCACCAATTACCAGTCACTCATCACTGCTTCCCTTAACTTCCAGAATAATTGATAATGTATATGTCAGATCAAAAAGTCAAAATTAATTATGGGTAATACTATTGTGCAATCTACTTTCCTACTCACTTTACTTTTATCAGTAGGCTTATTTTTCTTTATTCGTGCTTCTACAAAAGACCGCACTGAACAAGCGCAGTTAACTTCTGAGCAAGATGAAGCTACTTTGATGAACCAACTCAAGGAGTATTTTCGCTCCCGTTCCTACCGTGTAACATCTATAGAGAAAGAAAGGAATCAGGTTAATTTTGAAGGATTTGTTAGACCTAGCTGGTTTTTAGCTATATTCTTAACTATTTTAGCCGCAGTTGGTTTTGCTTGCCTCTCTTTGGTTTTATCTCAGCTTTTTTCTAGTCACAGTCCATTTTTCTTGGTTTTAGTCCTGCTGTCACCATTAAGTGGTATATTTTATTGGCGCAAAGCAGGAAGACTTGAGAAAGTGTCACTCAAAATGGAGTCTACCCCAAATGAACAACACTCCTCAAGTGTAATTACTGTCATCGCCCATCGTGATGAACTCGCTGAGTTACAAAAGGCATTACAGTTAAAAATGGTTGACTAAACTTGATTTGTTAGTCTAGGCTTGACAATCGCATCCTGATAATGAACTGCTAACTTCTGACAGACTTTTGAGGAAAGAGAACAGTAGGGAGGAAACACACCAAATCTTATATGGGTAGTTTTGCTTTTAGATACATTTGGCAATTAAAGCTCATTATATCTAAGCAAAACATATTCTTGTGTGCTTGATTTTGTTGCTACTCCCTCCTGTATGATTATCTTAGATATAAAACCATGCAATCTAAAACTGCACAGGGTTTGACAATCTAAAGTGAATTAGCGCTACTGACAGTTCAGCTACAAACTTAAAAAAAATTGAATTTTTGCATAAACTGATCAATTTTGCCAGTTAATTAATGCCACAGTCAGAAGTAAGAATTAGGATTCAATGCGTAAGAGATAATTTTAGAACTTAGCGACTTGCCACAGCCACTAATTCTTGTTGACTAGCTGGAGTTTCCAACACTCTCAGACTAGGAAATAGAAAATGATTCTCTTCTACGTATTGAGCGCCAAACAGACCTTTTTCCGCCCAGAAATAACGGTCTGTAGTGTGTTCGTTGCGTTTTACAAGTAGCAAGGCAGGAGGCAAGATACCTTCAGCTTGAATGAATTTTCTCGCTGCTGTCACAGGTTTATCTTCGCCACTTTCTATGCTGTACTGAGGTACGTGTTCTAGAATCCGTCGTCCTTCCTGACGACGACGACTTTTCCGTTTGCGTCTCCTTGCCAACCTATTGTCCTCCTCTTTCAAGCTATAAGTTTGTAGTCATAGCTACAAAACCCGTCGTAATTATATAAGTTATAACTGAAAAAATCAATGGTTTTTAACCTTTTGATACAACTAAAGTCATCTGTTAGCAATTTAGAAAAATTATCAGTAGCAAAGTATCGTGTACACTACAGTATAAATCACTAGAAATTCGGAAATGTATCAAGTTTTTTGGTCTTAGGGAATAGAGAACAGGGAACAGAGAATAAATTGCTGTGTAATTCATTAGACTGGAAAACGCTATAAAATATTTAGTACAGCAGAAGGCAGGGGAGGTAGGGGGAGCAGGGGAAGATTAATAACCCAATCCCCAATCCCCAGTTACCTGCTATCAGCCGCTAGTCCATAATCCTGAGCAAGAACTAAAAATGTTAATTTCTGCTAGTTCTGATTTTATTGCTCTATGCAAAGAGCAAATATCTCTGTTAACCCAAGGACTGGGAGCGTCTTTGAGTGTTGTCTATTTAACTCAAGAATTAGTAGACACTCCCACAGGTGAGGCGCAATTAATTCCAGTGGTGGTTTACCCAGAGACAGTAAGATTAAAACAAGCCGAGGATCTGGTTCAGGGTCAAGACAACAAGCAAATAAAATTTAGTAAAATTTTGGCATTACCAGACCAGCGGGGAAAGTTATTGACAGCAGGTTCAGCTTCTGATCCTCCATCCCCGGAGTCAGAAAATACAAATACACCCCTACCAAATTTAGAAGATGAATATATATTCAGTGGTAATCAAATTGTGTTACCTCTGATTTATGAAAGTGTGATGATGGGGTTATTGGTGACAGGAAGAGAAGATCGACCTTGGAATGAATCGGAAGAAAGGGAAATTCAACGCATAGCTAAAACCCTAGCGATCGCCTGTATTTTAGATCAGCGTCAAGTTTGGTTACAACAACAATTACATCAACAACAACTTCTGCAAGAACAACAACGGGATTTATTGGATAATCTTTTACACCAGTTTCGCAACCCTTTAACAGCTATTCGCACCTTTGGGAAACTGCTGTTTAAAAGATTGCGGCCAGCAGATCCTAACCGAGATGTAGCCACCAGTATAGTTAGGGAAAGCGATCGCCTCCAAGAATTATTACAACAATTTGATCAAGTTATAGACTTAACAGATACAGATTTAACCCCCATTCCCCTGCCAGAGTCTAAACTGCCAGAATCCAAAATTGTTGTTGAGGCATCTGTACAGAAACCAGCTAACCCACCCCTATTATTACCAGGAACAGGAGAAAATATTATTGATTGTCACTTACAAGATTTATTAGTACCATTATTAATATCGGCTCAAGCTATTGCTCAAGAAAGAAATCTAGAATTAATAGCAGATATTCCTGAAAGTTTACCATTAGTAAAAGCTAATATCAAAGCATTAAGAGAAGTATTGAGTAATATTATTGATAATGCCTTGAAATATACCCCTGCTGGCGGGAAAATTTGGATTCAAACCGGACTGCAAAAAGTTAATTTTCAAGGTTTAGCTATTAGTGATACAGGTCCTGGTATTCCTCCAGAAGACTTACAGCATTTAGGAGAAAGACATTATCGCGGTGTACAAGCACAAACAGAAATTCCTGGAACTGGTTTAGGAATTGCGATCGCCAAACAATTAATCGCACAAATGCAAGGAGAAATCGAAGTTTTCAGCCCTGCATTAAATTCAAATATTACTTCCCCAAAACATCCAGGAACTACCTTTATTATTTGGTTGCCGGAAGTAGGTGATAGCTAACTGGGGACTGGGGACTGGGGACTGGGTAATCAATTTTATTTTTCCCAATCACCAATCACCAATTACCAATTACCAATTACCAATTACCAATCACCAATTACCACTATTGCACAGAAATTAATAGATTTTGATTAATTGTCATTTCTAAATCTGTGTTAGGTTCAATGGCAATTAAATCCACACTATTTCTACCAAAGAAAAGACCAATCAGCGCCCCAATACCAGCACCTCCGAGAACTTCTTCTGTAGCCACGGCGCGATCGCCTGTCACCGCAGATACTGCTGCTGCTGCTCCTGCTCCCAATATAGTATTTCTGATAATTGAACTGGTGCTAGTGCCTTTCCTCACAGTTTCCACTTTGGTAATCACATCAGAACTAGCACTCACATTATATTCTTGCCCTGTGGTTAAAACTAATTTTTGTGCTACAAATTGAGAACCACCTTGAGCCGGTCTAAGTTCACCTATCACCTGACTTCCCGCAGGAATCACTACTCTACCATCTTGGGTAATTACACTTTGTGATGTAGTTAAAGTTAAAGGTGCAGTTTCATCTTTAGTCACCAGAATTTTTTCAGCCCGTTCATACTTGACAGGAATCACTGTTCCTTGGGGAATGGTAACAGTTGTAACTGGTGGTGGTGTGGTTTGCAGAGCTACAATATAAGGTGAGTTAATAGTCGCAGCCTGATTAGCACTCACTAAAGCTTGGTAAATGAAAGCCGCTACTTGCGCTCTGGTTGCAGTTACACCAGGATTGAGAAATCTCACATTAGGATAGTTAACTACAATACTTCTTTCAGTGGCCGCAGCAATGGGAGTACGAGCATAGCCAGAAATACTTCCAGAATCATTGAATAATTGTAGAGTGCTTTCCACATTACCAGTAGCAGCATATTCTAAACCATTAGCCAAAGAAACTAAAACTTGTTCACGGGGAATAGCTTGGTTAGGTCTAAAAACATTGCCAGGATATCCTGATAAAAAACCAATAGAGTAAGCTTGTCTAATGGCGTTATATGCCCAAGAATTACTAGGCACATCATTAAAATTGATAGGTTGCCGTTGTGCAGACTTGCTAAAAGCTTTATTAATCATGGCTGCAAACTGCGCCCGTGTCACCGGTTCTTCTGGACGAAATGTACCATCAGGAAATCCCGCAATTACACCCCGTTGTGATAACTGTTGAATAAATTGTGATGCCCAATAATTAGATGAAACATCAGAAAAACCAGTTTGTGCTAAGGTTGGTGCAGATGTTATTAAAGGTGTTACACTGCCAACTGTGACACTCAAAGCCATGAATAAGGCTGTTTTTGATTGCAAGCGATTTAAAGTAAACATTGATTTTACTCCTGTAAAAATTATAAGAAGGAACAAGGAACAGGTAACTTTTAACAGGGGATAGGAAAAACATGAAAAGTCTTTTGCTATCTGACTTTGATAATCACTGTTTGTCCTAACCTACCTAGTAACTGCTTTATTTGTTTTTTTTGTTATCTACTCTGTTAACTACTTAGACAATTTTCACCTTAAACTGTTCCCAGTTGTTTCTTGAATTTGTAAATAGTTTTACTTTTAGGTTTACTGTCATTGATAGAAATACGAATTTAGTAACAGCAGTGAATTATGACTTTAGTCATCTACTTTAGTCATCTATTAAATATTGTTTTTAACATAAAATCAAGCGATCGCACACAATATTTGCAATGGCGATCGCTTTTTCAGCATCATAAAACTCACGACTGCAATTAAGTTAAGTCTAGTTACGAGATAGTACCAAATTAGACAAAAGTGTGATATCTAAATCCTCTTCCGTCCGCAAAACGAAAACATCAGCCTGTTTCTTCCGCAACAGCACACTTGCTAAAGCACCCGCAGCAGCACCACCAATAGGTTCTAAAGTTTCAATTTTCTTGTTACCTGTCAGTAGTGAAATCACAGTAGCTGCACCAGCACCAATAGCAGCATCAGTTAAAACCTGTCCAGTATCAGTTCCTTTGGAGATTTTTTCAGTTTCGGTGATAGTGCGAGAATTAGCATTAATCTGCTGCCGTCTTCCACTGGCAAATACTAATTCTCTAGCTACAAAACGTACACCTTGTCTATTATTACTGCTAGAAAGGTTCACCGGTTGTAACTCCCCTACCACCTCAGTATTAGCCGGAATCAACACATTTCTGTTACTGTCGATAATATCATTAGCTATTTTCAGCGTTAAAGGTAATCTTTCTCCAGGATTCACAATTACTTTCTCTTTTTCATAAGTCACAGGTAAGGTGACATTTGCCGGAATGGTAATGGTTCGGGGTTGGTTAATATTGAATTGTCCCTGATTAAATTGTGCCTGAGCAGGAGCAAAGGTAAATAAAGGGGTGACAGCACCTGTAGTAATGGCTATTGTCATCAGTGCCGCAGTTCCAGACTGCCAACTCATAAGACTTCTCATATATGATATTTCCAATGATGTGGATAGATTTGATGACGTGGGTTGACCCGGATAGTTTCTTCTATTATCAGTTATCCGTTAGTAGTTGACTTGCATAGTAGATATGGTGCTATATTATATGCCAGGTGACGCACTTGGCTACGTATGGCTATTACTTAGTCATTCACTGACTTAAAGCGATAATAGCAATAAGTAACATAAACTAACTGCTATGCCATCAGATAAGCCAAGAGTGACATTAAGACTGGAAGAGGAAGAGTATAAATACTTAGAAGATTGGGCATCTCAGGAATTTTTAACCGTGCCTCAGTTAACTAGAGTCATTGTCAAAAGAGCGATCGCCCAAAACAAACAAAACAGCCCGCAAAAATCAGCATGAGCAATGAAGAAAACATTTCAAAACACGCAGTAACTGACCCTAAAAAGTGTCGTGAAATAGCTGATAAGTATGGATGGGAACTACTGCGGGTAGAACCTACAAAATCTAAAATTCTTAAATTCGACGGTTAGTAGCATACAGTGATTTTACTGTAATTCTGTCACAAAGCCAAAAGATGACAGGAAATTTTGAGCAAATGTGGGTATTTGTTAGTATTGGTTAAGAAAACATTAACTAGCTACTAACCCCTGCCAATAATCTGTATTTTTGAGGATTACCCAAATGAGTGAAACAGCTACTCAAGTGCCTATAAATACTATTGTTCCTATGCTGAATGCAATTAGCGATCGCCAATGGGAGCAATTTAAAATGTTAGAAACTGATTTTGTACGTCAGTATGGTCTAGAAGTATGGGAAGAAGTGTTTAATTTCCGTCTCAAACCAGCATTAGATAAAGATTCAGACCGTTGGTTATTAATTCAAAAATGCAGCCAGGGGATTAAATCAGTAAAAACCGTGGCTTAGTTGAGGTAAATATACAGCTACATATTCCCAAACAAAAACCCGCCCTTGGGCGGGTTAAAATTTGTAGGTTTAATGAAACGCCTACGATGCTACTAACTCATCACTTAACTTAGAAGCTGAAGGTTGTACGCAAAGTACCTACATAAATTGTGTCGTTGTTATCGTTGTGATCAGGATTGAAGATCACCAACAAACCAGGAGTAATCAAAATGTTGTCGGAAACCTTCATCTTATACAGACCTTCTAAATGGTAAGAAGTGCTAGGTTCTCCATCTACTGATGTACCATTAACTTTCCCACCAGTAAATTTAGGTGGTTGACCAAATATTAGACCCAAAGTGTTGCCTTCTCTACCCAAGTCTTTCAGACCTAATGTGGCTGCCCAGTACCAAATATCTGCACTTGCAGCAAGACCAGTGACAGTATTAGCAGTTGTGTAACCAGCCCAGCCGCCTAATGTAATTTTAGCACTGGGGTTAAAGGTAAACTGTAAACCGTAGTTGTTAGATTCAACAGGAACATCAACATCATTTACTGTTACACTACCTGTGCCACCCAATAAGTTTACATCACCAGCAGTCTGATAAGATTGAGCATAGGTGAAACCTAGATTTAAGGCTTTATTTGGCTTGAATGCTAACTGACCAAAAATAGTGCTACTACCATCAAACAAACCTTCGCCAATAGCAGGATTAGCAGCCTGATTTCTACCTCTAGCAAAATAAGCTGCACTTAAAGTCAATGGTCCTTGAGGATTAACGTTAACAGTGATACCTGCACCATCTTGAGCTAGGCGATAGATAGGGCTGAAACGTCCGTAACGGGATAGCGCACCTGTACCACTGCTTCTGAAGTCAGGGTTGAAAACGTTAACGTTTTCGTTCAACTCCCCACCAACAGCGTCAATCCTGACACGGATTTTTTCGCTCAGGTTGAAAGTGTAGTTGAGTTTGTCAATAGTAACACTGTTGCCACCGCCACTTTCATAACCCAGTTGGGTCATGGGAGTACCTGTGACAGCAGTATTTAATGATGTAAAGTTACCTGCATTCAACCGGGTTTGCAACACATCAGTACCCATGAAGCTGCTTTCTAAACTCAACCGCACCCGGTTGGAGAAAGTTATGTTGCTGTCTAAATTAGGATTGTTATTGGGGTTGTTGTCTTGATCAGCTTGTTTATCCCCAAAAGCCTGAGACACACTGAAAATCGCTTCCCCTCTCAGCTTGGTAGTAGTAGAAAACTGATTAGCTTCTAACTCAGCAGTACGAGCTTCTAAAGCATCTACACGACCACGCAGAGTTGCTAGTTCAGCAGAAAACTCTTCTTGTAATCGTTGCAAGGTAGCTAAATCTTCCTTGCTTACCATATCAGCGGTAGCTGTAGCAATCAATTCGTTAACTCGGTCTAAGCAAGCATTCAAACCTGCTGCAAATTCATACCGACTCAAAGCACGATTACCGCGGAAAGTACCATTAGGATAACCTGCAACACAACCGTAACGCTCAACTAATGACTGCAAAGATTGAAACGCCCAGTCAGTGGGTTGCACGTCGGAAAATTGAGAAACGGATGTTACTTGACCGATGCTATTAGCTTCTTGAGATAACTGTGCAACACTGGTTGCTTGTTGATTGACTTCGTTTGCTAAGGCACTGTTAGCAGACAGCAAGGTAGCTGCAATAACTGGACTAACTTTTAGAACATTCCAAAATAGTTTTGTCATGTTTTTACTTTCACTCACACCTAAGGAATTTTGATGATTATGATAAAATACCCGAAGTTTTCAGGGCATTTACACATAAAATTCTTTGTATTCACTATATATTATTTATGGTATCCAGCACAAGTCTCAAATTAATATTTTAAGTTAATTTTTGGAAGAAATACTGGTTAATTGGGTCTGTAAATTCAGCACAACACTGCGTCTATGACGTGATATTTTTCCTTCTTCCTCAAATTTCTGCAATAGTCGTGTAACTGTGACTCTCGTTGTGTTCAACACCTCTGATATCTCTTGATGTGTAAGATTTAAATCAATCAACTTACCCTGTTCTATATCCCGACCAAATTTTTCACTCAACCACACCAAAAATTTCCACAACTTTAGAGAAGTTGGCTTACGATGTAATATGCTTAAAAGTTCCTCTGTTTGCTGAATGTAGTGCAATAATGCCTTTATCTCTTCATGCCAGAGATGGGGCGGTATCAAAGTCGCTTCTACACTGGTCAAACACTCAATATGGTAGGGGTTGACTTTTGACAAAGGATAGCCAACTATATCTCCTAAACTCCAATAACCCAAGGTGATATATGTTCCATCTTCATTCCAAGTCAAGGTACGAACTAACCCTCGATCAATACGCCACAATACATCATTGCTGACTGGAATTATTGACCGACGAGTAAATATTTGTTGGTTTAAATGTTTGTTTTTAGGGTAGATGAGGGTTTCAGTTGTGGAAAACATCATTTTTAGTTAGATGGGTATAAATTTAAATAACGTAAGTTGCTAGTTCTGCAAGAAAGGCTCTCAAATCAAAGTAAGAAGGATAAGTAGACAGCAAAAAAGCAGGGAACACCATTATAATTCATTCTTTCTCCTGACTCCTGACTCCTATTCCTAACTAGCAACTTGGGTTAATAGATTTTAGATGGAAGATATTTTTACGCTATCTTGCATTGACTGTAATATTAAAAGTTTAAGAATAGGTAAGCTTTTAGTGAAATGTATGTTATTTAGGGTTTGCTGAATAAATATGAAAACTTTACAGGTAAAAAGCAAGATATATCAAGGGTTAGTAGCTAGTTACTGTTTTCTTAACCAATACTAACAAATACTCACATTTACTGAAAATTTCCTGTCATCTTTTGCTTTGTGACAGAATTACAGTAAAATCACTGTATGCTACTAGGATTCAAAACCCAACTCA
>NZ_JAQMTI010000273.1:0-14967 GCF_028329225.1 Sphaerospermopsis kisseleviana CS-549
ACTGGGGACTGGGGACTGGTGACTGGGGACTGGGGACTGGGGACTGGTGACTGGTGACTGGTGACTGTTAAAAAAATGCGATTACCGCAGCCGGAGAACCTGAACCACCACGTAACCTGAGAATACCAATTACTAGGGTAGCGCCTTGGGGTGGCAGTTGATCTAAGTTGGTGAGGTTTTCTAGGACAATCCGTGGTTTTGCTAGTATCAAACTATTAGTGGTAAAATTATTATCTTGCCCTGAGTCTACACCGTGGGTATCAATTCCCACCCCGGCAATTTTTCTTTCAGTAATTAAAAACTCGGTGGCTTTACCGCTAAACCCTGGAAAGTGCATATTTCCATCTGTATCCTGGTTGAAGAAGGCGTTTTTATCTAGCCATTTATGTTGCCAACCCGTATAAAGTAACACTATATAACCGGGTTTAATAGTGCCAAATTCTGCTTCCCATGTCAAAATGTCAGCTACAGTTAAAAGATAATCAGGGTTTTCTGTTGCTTGTTGACAGATATCTATAACTACCGCAGGTACTACAAGAGACTGGGCGGAATATTCATCAATGCTGATACCGTCACCGTGAAAACTATTAGGGGCATTGATATGAGTAGCACTATGTTCACCCATAGAAAACCGTCGCAGATAATAGCCATCGTCTTGTAGTTCGGCTACAGTGGTAAATTTGACGGGAGGATCACCAGGCCATTGTGGTATACCTGTGTCAATTATATGACTCAGGTGGATAACACGGGAATAGGTGATATTGTTTGGCTGTTGGGGTTGTATAGTAATATTCCTCTGTGATTCGGCTATTATTTATCATAAATAATCCCCCAATTCCTGTAAATACCAGGTCGGTTGGGGGTTAATTACAAGTTTAAAATGTTGCAGCAAAAAGTGAATTTAACCTTAGTGAACACCTAAAAGGTTAATGTTGTGCAAACATAAGATTAAGTTTAGGTAAATTGTCAGAATTGGTGATTGGTGATTGGTGATTGGGATTTATCAGGATGATTCAGAAACAGAACTGTGTTTACGTCGCTGTGCTTACTGGGTTTCATTACGTGAACAACCCCAAACACAAAACACCGAAACCCTTACTGTTTATATACCCCGCAAAAATGTATTTACAGTTGATGCTTTAAAAAATTTAATGCAAACAATCCAAACAGGAGGGACTTTATGAAAGCAATTATTAATGATGTAGAAATTCTCAATCATTTACAACCTCAACAAATAGATAAATATTTAAAATCTAAAGGTTGGCATGAACAAAGTGTTATTCCTAATAAAGTTTCTATTTGGATACAGGATAACTATTCAGAGAATAAACTCAAAATTCAATTACCTGTAGACCAAAACTTTGATGATTATTCCCAGCGTATATATGATGTAATTGAAACCTTATCAAAAGCCGAAAACCGCTCACAATTCGATATTTTAGGTGAAATTATTACTGATGCACCTAATTTAACTATTCAAGCTGTGGTTAGTCAGATTCAAACACCAAACACCACAGAATTAAAAGGAGAAATTCAATTATTTGGCGTGGTATTTGATAAACTGCGGCAAATCAAAACTATACTGGAAAATCATGATTATATTTTAGCTATTAAAGCCTATCAAGAACGTTTACCAATTCGTTGTACAGGCGATTTGTTTAAGGAAAATGACCAGTTTATTTTACAAAATCCCCACAATTTTCAAATTGATAATATTTGAATGCTTAGATAGGGTTTAGGTAGAGATATTGATGGGTTTTTGGTACTGAGGAAGAAAATTTTTAAGAAATGATAAGTAAAGGTTGAAAATCTAGGTTGAATATGTTAAATTACTGGAAATGGTAAAAATATTTCGACACCACAAGCCCGAACCTTGAAAACCGCATAACTTCGTTGACTGGTGTGGATCGTTTACAGGATCAGCGTTTCCGGTTTTACAATGCCTTACTTATTGAGAATTTTTTGGCACTTATTGAGAATCAAAAAAGTGGTGTCGAAATGGGGATCTGAAACCCTTGCTCTGTAAGGCTTCCAAAAGTGAACTCTTTCCAAATCAACTTCCCCGCAAGGGGATGGAAACTTTAATTTGTAACCAGAGGGGATCTGGGTATTCAAGCTTTCCAAATCAACTTCCCCGCAAGGGGATGGAAACTCATTTATTTTCTTATCCATCTCTGGCGCTTTCTCAACGCCAAGAATGCTTTCCAAATCAACTTCCCCGCAAGGGGATGGAAAAAGTGCTAAACTACCTAGTATTACAATCGAAAAATGCTAAGATTAAGAGTAGCCTAGTTCAACCTAACTTCAACACTATGACTAATATTAATATCACTGTACCTGAAGCCCTAAAAAGTTTTATTGATGAAGAAATTGCCGCAGGTAATTATAATTCAGCGAGTGAATATTTACAACAGTTAATCATTCAAGAAGCAAGACGGAAAAATAAAGGAAATTTAGAAGATTTTGGAATAAAGTATCAAGAATTGGAAAGTGCTTTAGATGAATTAGCTGATGATTTTGCAGCGTGTGTTGGTGCAAACGCACCTATTTTATCTGATTATGCTGTTAGTCGTGAAAGTATTTATGAAGACCATTATTAAAAATAGAAAATGGAATATTTAGTAGAACCTAAATTCAACACTTTCATAAATTTTACTCCTTAATTTTAAAGACTATTACAAAAATAAAAACATCCCACTGATCTTCCTTCGCGTGAAATAACAAACTAATCACAAGGATTTTTTACATCACACTGAGTTAGCATCTTTGCTCTTTTAACAAACTTTTCATCAAATGTATAAAACTGAGAACAGTTTTGACTATTAGCTAAATGAAAAGCATCAGCAAAATCTAAACCATTTTCATGCCATTCAATTACTTGAGCAATTAAAATAGGATTATTTAGGTAAATATTAGGTAAACCAAACAAATTTCTCAAAGCCTTACATATATCATGAGGTTTAAACTTATATCTAAACCTTAACACCCATTCCGTTTCCAAGATGACTGTATCTGCAATAAAAACATCATGATTTTGTAATATCTCTCTACTTTTTTGAAACTGTAATTCATCATCTTGAGTTAAAAATCTGACAATTATATTTGTATCAATCGCAATCATGCCACATTTCCTCAACACCTTGACGAATAGCATCTTCCATATCTTCCAGGGTTGCAGGTTCACCATCATATTTTAAACAACCTGCTACATCCTCCAACTTAGTTACTGGAAAAGGCTTTTTAGGTTGTAATAAAATCCCATTACCCATATCAATAATAATAAATTCCTGACCTGCATTCCAATGATGCGCTTCTCGTAAAGATTGGGGAATAATGACCTCTCCTTGAGGAGACAATTTGGTAATTTCCATAATGTCTAAACAATAAAACCATAACACTAATTATAACACATAAATAAATAGCAAAAACCCATAAAATTGGTATCAGTTATCCATTTTAATCAGCAAAACAAATACACTCGTTTTGTACAGGTTTAGCACTGATAAACTCCTACGAGAAATGCGATTTTCTCAGATACATATTTGAGGTTTTATTTCCATTAAGTTCTAACTACTCTCCCAGTCACCTATCACATATCATTTGTAACCTTGTTGCATCAGTAGTGGAGGTTTTCATTTTTTGTGTTATAACCCACTCAGAAAATGAATTTAGACAGTAACGATTATATGGAACTAGACAAATTAACCAGGTTTAAAGAGTACGGTGAGTTTATCCTCCGCAAAATTGACTCTGTACCCCAACGCCCCTCCCAACAAGAAGATTGGGTCCCTACTAGCCTGGATGACTGTCTGGTGCGCTTGCGAGAAGCTGCACAGAAGACTGTGGAAATGGCCACTTCACCTGTGAAAATTGGTGTGATGGGTGAGTTTAGCAGTGGTAAAAGTTTACTGTTAGGAAGTTTAATTGGTTTTGCGGATGCTTTACCTGTAAGTGAAAACCCGACGACGGGAAATGTGACTGCTATTCATATTAAACCACAAGAAGGTTTTGCTACAACAAAAATAGATAATTACACCGTTGAGTATTTATCTCATGAAGGGGTAAATGAGTGTTTACACTTCATGTTATCAGAAGCAAACCGTCGGGCTGTGGCTGCTGGTTTACCACCTTTACAAGTTGCTAAAATTAAAACTGGTAAAGATATTTCTCTTTGGTGTGAGGAAGCTTGGAAGAGTTCCAATAATTTAGAATTACGCTATTTATTGCGTGAGTTAGTATTATTTTTGCGGGCTTATCAAGCTTATGGTGAGGCTTTGTGTGGTAAGCATTATCATATTGATGCAGCAACGGCAAAGGAAGGTTTACAATTAATTGATTTGCCGATGGCGATTCAAACTTTGAGATTTGATGATTTACCGCCGGCACATATTCGTTTACCGAATGCACCCCAAGTTCTGCAAACTCAATTATTACAAAATAGTTTTTACCTGATTCGTAGAGTTGATATTGAGGTCAAAATATCTAGAGAAATTTGGGATTTAACCGGGGCGGAAGAATTTGTTTTGCTAGATTTTCCCGGTTTAGGTGCGGCTAATTCTGGTGCAAGAGATACTTTTTTATCATTGCGAGAATTGACACAGGTGCAGACAATTTTAGTGTTATTAAATGGTAAATCACCGGGAAGCGATCGCGCTAATAAAATATTTACCATGATGCAGCAACAACGCCCCGGGCAAGATTTAAAAGATTTAATTCTGGTTGGTGTGGGACGTTTTGATCAATTACCTTTAGAAAGTGAAGGTGGAGAAAGAATTTTAGATTTTTTAATTGAAGATCATCCTAATTCCCAACCTTTACAAACAGAGGTAGTTTTTCAAAAATTAAAAGTTCTGCAAACTATTATTGATGGTGCAGAAGCTTTTACTACTCAAAAAGAACGCATTGTTTTATTATCGCCCTTGTTAGGTTTATCAGAATTAGCCAAACGTTCTACCAAAGTCAAAGCTGGTTCAGAAGAATTTTTAGCTAATTTAGATTATCCTGATTATTTGGAACGTTCCAAGAAATTACAAGAAAAATGGGGTAAACTCAGCGATAAACTTTTAGAAAGTGAACCTCGTAATTCTCTAGGTAAACAGTTAGGTTATTTTGCCCAAGATGGGGGTGTTAGTAAACTGCGGGACTTGATTCAAAATCATGTAGCTACTCATGGTTTAAAACAATTATATGAGGATACTCGCAGGGCGGCAGATGTGATTCATCAACAACAAGAACAACTGAAATATATCCTGGCAGAAATTCATGAACAAGGTATACCTACAGCAGATAGTCCAGATTTAATGGAGTTACGTTTGGCAATTGAAAGTTTAGATAAAACCTACAGAAGCTTTCAAAAAGACTTGGGTAAAGAACCACTCAAAGATAGACGGGGAGTGGTGGTTAGTGATGTGATCAAAGATGAATTAACCTATAGGATTCTCAATTGGAGTCAGTGGACATTGTTATTTAATAAATGCCAAAATGGCACAATTACCTTAGCAGAGTCTAAAGGTGCGGCGGGTAAATTATTTGAACGGGGAAATAGAGTAAATAATTCTATTCCTAGCAAAAGTGATGATTTTTATCCAGAGTTTGAAAAAAGCGTTAAAGAACTAGAAGAATTTGCCAGCGATCGCATTCGTCAAGCTGTAGTAGACTTGTTGAATAAATTAGCCCATCAAGTAGTATTAGAACGGGAGAAAATTCAAACAATTCTTAATCCAGAGATGGAAGAATTGATAGAAGATAACTTTGGAGTTGAAGCCGCAGATTTATTTTATAAACTGTTGTTAGGATGTGATCCAAATCAGTGGAAAGAAGCAATTGTTGGAGAAATTAATAATCAAGATAAATCCATTTCTCCTGATATGATGTTTCCCCTAGCGCGACGGGATGAAAAACACAGTATTGGACAAATATTTGATTGGTCTCCTGAAAGAAATCAAACCTCATCTCGCAATGCAAATCATCAACTTTTTGTATTAAGATTGCGGGATGAAATTACAGCTAGTGCTAGTTTACATCTCGTGCAATATGTGAGTGAAGTTAATCAACAAGTAAATGCAGAATTAGAAGGAATTTTAGATCAAATAATTCCCAGTTTGCAAAACCTGTCTAAAAAAGATGAACTACTCAGATATATTGCTGCTGGAGACTCAACCCCAGAATTAGCAATTCCCACTTGGTTAGAAATTCTTGCGGATATTGCATCAATTAATGAGAGTGATATTTATGAGTATATTTAGCTGAAGAAGGGAACAGGGAATAGGGAATAGGGAACAGGGAAGAGGTATTAGTATTAGGCTGTTTTCTGCATCTACCAAAATCCAAAATCCAAAATCCAAAATCTAAAATTCATTTATGCCTGTGGAAATTATACTTCCACCCAAACATCAACTACGAGTTAAAGAAAATCAAAGTTTGGATTTACCTGCTATCCAAATTGTCGCCACCAATAGTAATATTCCCCATATCTCTCGCATTACTTGTAGCGTCAAAGGAACACCCATAGAATTAGCAGCGGAAATTCAACAAACTTATAAACATTTTAACTCTGCTACACCCCAAAAAATCTCTAATTTGTGTCAATTAGGACAATATCCTTATCAGTTAGAGAAACCTTTAAACGAAACAGTCAACTGTGATTTACAGGTGATTGTTGAGTATTTTGATTCTGATGCTACCGGAAAACCGATATTATCTATTAAGAAAAATATGGGTGTTTCCTGTAATCTTTGGTTTACACCTGATTTTCAATCAATAACTCACAAAACCATAACTAACCATAAAACTATGAATCCTTTTGAATTAGATACCTATCTCAATAAATTAAGTCAACAATTGAGTGAAAAACTCAATGAAAAACCCAAAAAAAGATTTCCGGGTTGGTTTGCGGTAGATTTTGGAACTTCTAATTCTACAGTGACACTTTTTGATCCCATTGAAGTACCTATTGCGGAAGTTTTACCCAGAGAACAAGAATTAAGATTGCGTCAAAGATTAGCAGAGTGGTTAAATTCTCCTGCTAATTTAGCTTTACCAGATATCGGTGTGAACGAGTGGGAAAAGTTCATTGCGAATATTAGTAAAAACTTAGAAATTGAACCAGAAGAATTAAGCGAAGTTTTTGAAAATGATAACAAAGAACAATTTTTAGAAGCTATTCGCCAAATTGAATTATGTTTAGGAAATAGTGACAGATTTCGCCGTGCTGTTAGCAAAAAACTTTATCAGATATATCATGAAGTTTTTCGTGTTCCTACGTTAGAATCACAAAATTTGATTCCTGTAGTTTTGGATATTGACAGACGGGAAACAGAAATTCCCAGCGAAATGGAAGTATCCCAAGTTGAACCTTTAAAATTGCAAATGGGGAGAGAAGCAAGAGACAATAGAAAAAAAGCCATTGCCCAAGGTACAATCACTTCAGTTAAAGATATAATCAGCAGATTTCATCATTCACCCAAACGTTATTTTGGACAAAATAGAACTTTCCCAGTTATCTTAAATGACTCAGAAAATAACATCCAAGTTAACCAATTAATTCAAGCAGCATGGGCGCATTTAATTGAATTAACAGAAGATTATCGTCAACGTGCCAGAAGAAGATTTTCCGAAGGAGATTTATTAACAGGAGTTTTCACCTATCCTACCGTTGCACCTCCAGTAGTGAGAAAAGAAATTAAAGCATTAGTCGAAGAATTAGGAATAGATGATGTCCAAACAGCTTATGATGAAGCGGTTTCTGTAGCTATCTTTTTTCTTTGGCGAGAATTTGGTGGTAACTTAAATATTGGTATTGAATCTTTTAAAACTCGTTGTCGGCAAGAAAAAAATAAATGGTCACAAAATGTTTTAGTGTTAGATATTGGTGGAGGTACAACAGACTTAGCATTAATTGAACTCACATTAGAAGATAAAACTCCATTTTTTGCAGATCATGAAGATCGGGGTTTAGGTGGACGTTATTATAAACTTACTCCGAAATTATTAGGTTCTTCAGGACATTTACAATTAGGTGGTGAATTAATTACCTTACGCATTTTTAGACTTTTAAAAGTTGCGATCGCTGATTTTCTCTTAACAGCAATAACTAACGGAGACATCGAAAGCGACAAACTAGAAGATTTAATCAACGCCGAATTAAACGAACGCTTTTTAGAAGATGGCAAATTTAAAAGCGGTAGTTTATTAAAATGTGTAGATAAAGAAAATCCCGAAGGTGACGTTGCTTTCAAAGATGCTTTAGATACAGCCGAAAAAGTCTTACCAACCCGATGGCAACAAGCACCCCAACGCCTCCAAACATTTTACACTCTTTGGGATTATGCCGAAGCTGCTAAACTCAAATTAGGGCAAAAATTACCAGGAGATGGTTCTTTATTAACCTTCACCCTTTCCGAACAACAAATTAGTGAAATCCTTGCCCAAAGTGCAGTTAAATTCCAAATTATTATCCCTGATGCTATCTCTATAACCATAGATAGTCAACAATTTGAACGGGCTGCAATTTCGGCTATTAAAGAAGCAATAGGTATTGCTAAAGGTTTGATGGAAAGCCGTTTAAATGCAGACAATAAACAAAAAGTAGATTGGTTAATTCTTTCTGGTAAAACTTGCAATTTAGATTTAGTGCAAAAACAAATTTACCAAGAATTTAGCAAATCTCCTTATTTTGTTTGGAATCCAGAACGGATTACCTTTGTTTTAGAATTTACCAAATTAGCAACTTCCGCAGGTGCTTGTTACGCTGAAAAATTAAGAAGATTAAGATTTGATCCCGAAGAATCAAAAAATTTATTGCGTAAAGGTGCAAACCAACTAGAAATAGATGTCAAAAACCTATTTTATTATCTACCGTGCAACTTTAAACGCAAAACCCAAAGTAACGAACTATTAGGAATATTCAACGCTGGACAAGAATTATATCAACTTGCAGCAGGGGAAAGTGTAGCTAAAGTGCGGACAAATTGGCAAGGTATCCAATTAACAAATATTATCTATCGTCAAGACTATGAAGATGGAGAATTGCGTTTATGGGGTAGCTTTGACGGTAAAACTTTAATGGAGAAATTAGGAATGGAAGAACCAGAATTTCTCAAAAAAATTAAAGTCCAATTTGAAATTGATCAAACTTTGCAATTTAGTGTTTTACTCTGTCAAGGGAATCCCCATTATTTAATAGATGAGAAGGGAATAGATATCAATTCTGTCATTTACCAAGAATCAGAAACAACTGATTTATTCACCGATGGAAAATTAAAATGGAATATTGCCATTGAACAACCTCATCAAGATTTAAAAGATGGTGATATTGCCGTCAACGTATTAGAATCAGCAACAGTAGATCAACCAAATGCTTATCATTTAGTATTTGCAGTTGATAATAATCAAAATCCCAAACTGGAAACATTTCACTATTTACAAGATGGTGTTAATGAACCAGGAAAAGGGTTAATTAGTAATCCTTTACCACCATTCCCCCAAAATGGTCAACACACCTTTTATATTTATCAAACAGATAGCGAAACCAACACTAAAAAATGGATACGCATCGGCGCACTTAGTAAACCAGACATCACCACAGATTACCCTTGTCAATATCATGTTACACTCGACAATCAAGGTATATTAAGAATGCACGCTGGTGAAGTACCTTATTGGACATCAACTAATCAAGAATGTTTACAAGAAGAAGGATGTGTTTATCGTGCAGAATTAGAATTACAACCTAATGAGATAGATAAAGAACGCGATCCTTTCTGTGGAATACATTAAATCAATTGATAATTGATAATTGATAATTGAAAATTGTTTGATTTACAGCAGTTTTCATGTCTTTAGACCACAGTAAGGGCGAAGCATTCGGATGATAGTCTTAGGTAAAAACCGATAATTAATTGTCCGAATGCTGATGCTTCCAGCACGCTTCGCGAACGCCCCTACATTGTTGACACGAAACCTAAATCAAAATGTGGTTTATTTACCTGAAAATAGCTGTAAGGTTGAAACCTCTTCTTTTAAGGGGAATAAGAGAGAAAAACCTTTTCAATTTTCTGCCTTGAAATTAAATATAATTGTCGATTGTCAATTATTGAATTTCCTCCTGACTCCTCAAATATTTTCTTGCCATGATGCAACATATACAACAATTATTAGCAACAGAAAATTCTCAAATTTCTCAATTATTAAAATTGAGTTTATACGGATTACAAGCTACTTTAAATCAAGCCCGGATAGAGTATCCAAATGATCCAGGTAATGATTTATGTGAAAATGTCATTCTAGAAATTCACAATCTTTTAGAACCTGAAGTAATTACAGAAAGTCCAGAAAATGTAGTTATTGATGAAGCTAAACCTGAGCAATTATTAAATGTATTAAATGTATTAAATGAACTCAGGGAAGTTTTTAATACAGATTTAGAATTAAATTTTTATTTAGGAAATGCACCCCTACAAAGTCAAAATGATGGTGATTTATGGAATGAAATTCACCGCAAATTGTTAAGAGTTCCTGAAGATTTAGCCACAAATTGGAAAAAACGCGCTTTAGAAATGGCGCAAAAAGTCGGTGCAACAGAAGATTATATAAATATTGAACAATTCCCTTTTGTGCGGGATGAAATTATTTATCCTGGTTTAAATGGTACTGTTCAAGCTAAAGGTTTATGTTTGTCAAAAAAAGCGTTTTTTAAATCAGAAATTGCTCCGTTATATAATTCAGAAGATTTGCAATTATTAGCAGGATTTTTACTTTTATATACTAAATTTATAGAGATAGATCCTGATTTACATCATGCTTTAAAAAGTGTATTTAGTTTTGATGTTGTTTCCTTAAAATCCCAACCAGAACAACGTCAACTTTATTTAGAAGCATTGAGCGATCGCCTACAACGCACCCAAAAAACTGAAGAAAACACTGATCCCATCATTAATCTACGTGCTTGGATTGACATGGATGAAGCCATACATTCCCTAGTGTTTGTTCCCCCAGCAGAACGTTATTCCTGGTGGGGAAAACTACAACAAGAATCACGACGTATATTGAAAAAAGTAGCCAATAAAGCCATAAAAGCCAGTCATGATGTGAAAATTAGACAATTATCAGGACTTTATGCTGATATTTGCGCGTATTCCAAAGATGATGTACAGCTAGATCATGGTGGAACACCTGGAGAAGTATTAACTTGTTTGCGGTTATACACACGAATCAATCAAGAAGAACATCCGGGGCGGGTGCTATTTCGATCCTTACGATGAAAACCGCAATACCATATAATTACTTCTGTTTACTGCATATCAGGTGTAGGAGTGGGTGAAGGAGTAGGAGTAGGAGTTGTAGGAGTGGGATCAGGTTTAGGAGTGGAAGGAGAAGGGGTTTGTTGGGCTAATAGAGTTTGTTGTGTGTTTGCAGCTTGAAACTGTTTGGGTATTGCAATCACCGCAGCAGTTCCCAAAAATGCTAATAAAGCTAAGGGTGCTAAGTGTCTCATATTGTGATTCCTGTAAAGACTTATGCCACCCTATTTTGAAAAATTATCCAATTCTCTATATCTTGCTATAGGTAGCCTTACTGATGTTTCTTTAGGTAGAAAAACACATTTTCAACAAGTTTTAAATTTGCTGTTTTAGGAAGATGAAAATCAGGAAATTTGCATTTATTTGAGCAGATATTATTCCCTGAAAAATAAGTTTTAGAGATTTTACTTAATAATTAGTTATATTTTTGACAATTTTGACTGGCATTTGCTAACGTATAATCAAGCAGTTAGGTATTTTATTGATTTTTGAGGTTTAGCAATGTCTGTGAAGCAACTATCTATATTTGATGAACAACCAGAATATTTCAATCGTAAAAGAACGTGGACAGCTACCAAACATAGGATCATGCTCAGATATATACAGGCTTTTTGCTATAAATTAGGCAGTAGTAATATGTATCTTAACTATGTTGATGGGTTTTCAGGAAAAGGTAAATATGATGAAGGAATTGGGATTGAGAATTTTGTAGGTAGTTCTAAGTTTTGGCAAACGTATCAAACTAATTTTTCAGATAATGATGGTTCACCTTTAATAGCCCTTAAATTAGCAAAAATATTTAAAGATGAAAATCGTGTTAATTTACGATGCTTTTTTACAGAGAAAGATAAAAAACGTAATTTAGAACTTCATAACAACTGTAGTTTAATCGGTGAAGGATTATCTTACAAAATTTATGAGCCTCAAAAATTTGATAAGATATTACCTCAAATCATGAATGAACTAGAAAACTATCCAACAATATTTTTTTTAGATACTTTTGGAGTGCAAGGAGTTACTTTTGAGCAAATATGTTCCATAGCTGATTATGTTAGTAAATACAAAGGAGAATTATTTTTGTTGTTTCATAATCGCTCAGTAGCTCGCAATGCAGGATTTTATAAGACAATTTATAAAGATTATAAAGAACAGAAAACTGCGGAAACATATACTAAACATCTAACTCACCTTTTAGGTGATAACTCAGATTTAGAATGGAAAAAAAAGTGGCTCGAATACCAAAATGAAGAACAAAAATTTGAAAAATGGGCGCTGAATTATTTCAAAGATAGACTACAACAGGAAAGTCGTTTTAAAGGAGTAGCTAGTTTTGAAATCAAAGAAGAATATAATGATACTCGACCACAGTATCATATTGTAGTTGGTAGCAATTATCCTGAAGATGCTTTTGGTGTTTTATTAAATGATTTCATTTATCAAGAAAATAAATTGCTATTCCATCAAGATGATAAAACTGGTAAATATCATAAATTTATGGATGATGAATGGGAACGTCAAAATAATGAGCGTATTTCCAAAATTAAACCCCAAATAATTGATATTTTACGCAGAAAAAATCAAGATTGGATGACCTTAGAAAATGCCATAACTTTAATTATTCTGGAAATTGGCAACCTTGGATACTTGAGTCGAACTAAATATAGAGAAATATTTCTCAATTTGTATGAAGAAGGTATCATAAAAGCTAGAGAATTAGGATCAAAAAATCAATTAACTTTGAAAAATAACATCAGAATAGTAAAATAATACTAATACAATAAACCTAAAATTTCGTCTTGAGTAAAATTCAATGTCAGTATCTTCAACAATAGAATGGACAGAAGCTACATGGAATCCTACAACCGGCTGTCATAAAATTAGCCCAGGTTGCCAGAATTGTTATGCAGAAAGGTTTGCCGAAAGGTGGCGTGGTGTTCCAGGCCATCCTTATGAACAGGGGTTTGATGTAAAATCTTGGACAGAAAGAATAACCATGCCTCTTTCATGGAAAAAACCACGTTTAATCTTTGTTAATTCCATGAGTGATTTGTTTCTGGATGAAATTTCTGAAGAATTTATCATCAAAGTTTTTAATGTTATGAAAGAGGCTCATTGGCATCAATTCCAACTATTAACTAAACGTCCACAAAGGATGCTAGAAATATCTCAAATATTACAAGAATGGCCTGCTAACGTTTGGGCTGGAGTAAGTGTAGAATCTCAAGCTTGGACTTGGAGAAGCGAAATATTAAAAGAAATTCCTGCAAAAACTAGATTTTTGTCCTGTGAGCCGCTTTTAGGTTCTTTAAAACTGTGTTTAGATGATTTACATTGGGTTATTGTTGGTGGAGAATCTGGTATAGGCGCTCGTCCTCTAAATATTGAATGGGTGAGAGATATTAGAGATCAATGTATACAAGCTGATGTCCCATTCTTTTTTAAGCAGTGGGGAGGAGTGCAAAAGAAAAAATTTGGTAGAGAACTGGATGGTAGAACTTGGGATGAATTTCCAAAATTTGCAGAAAGCAAAAAGAAGGTATCAGTATTATCAAGAAAATAAAAATCAAAATGATTCAATTTCTGTGCTTATTCACCACCAGAGAAAAACAAAGGTAACACAAAAGCAGCAATAATTCCCAACAAAACAAACACCTCAATAATTCTCAGAACCAAATTACTTTGCATTAACTGATTAAATTTCTCACTCAAATTATTAGGAAAATTACCCCACCAACCACGCAACCGACTAAACCAATTTTTTGGACTATCTTCTGGGCGAAATTGCCATGAAAACATTGATAATAACAAAGGCGCACCACCCACCTTAGCAGACATTAAAAGATGAATGGCTAAACAACAAACCATGATCACCCAAGCTGTTAAATGGAAATAATACCAAATATGATCAAGTTCCCCTACCGGTAGCCATTCTTCTTTCATCATTCTGCCAGATACAACTGCTAAAACTGAAGCAATTAACATCAAAGTATTTGCTAAACGTTGCAGACTCACCCACCAAATTGGTTTATTAAATTGTGAGAGTTTTTGGATAGAATCTTGTTGTAATAACCGCCTTTCACCAGCATGAAAGCTATAGAGAGCGAAAGCAGGTAATAACAGTAAAAAGAATAAACCCGCAGTTCCGTGAATACCCTGAATTGGGTCGATTTTAGGAATGGGAAGTTTACCGAATCTTTGATCAAAAGTGTTGTAAACTAAGAATCCGGTGATAATAGCTGCAATGACTAAAATGCCATTGACACCGTGTATTATACGTAATAACAGAGGTTGATAGGGTGCTGAACGAGTCATGGTAACAATTTTTAATTTTCATAATGTATAATTTTAAAATATTCTAGTGCTAATCGCAATCTAATCTGATGGATGAATATTTTTTGATGAACGAACCGCAAAGAACGCAAAGGACACAAAGGAAGAAAAAAAGAAGAAGATAAGAAATTTCCAAGTAAATCAAAATTCAAAAGTTAAAATTCAAAAGTTAGCAGTTAGCAAATTGTATATATTTTATCAGAAATGTTGAATGTCGTTACAAAAGTTTACATATTCAGTTATAGTAGTCCTATTAAGGGTGAAAATGTCAACATCTCATGATATCTTCCATCCAATGAACATAACTAATTTGTTGACACATACAAGCTTGAAGATA
>NZ_JAQMTI010000023.1:0-22414 GCF_028329225.1 Sphaerospermopsis kisseleviana CS-549
AACTCTTAACAGGGAACTCTTAACAGGGTAAAGAGGCAATTTTTGTAAAAATATCCAATATTTGTAACTTATGTCTTATGTATATTAAGCCTTCCGCAGTTTTTTGAGATTGATTTTGCATACTATGTACTGAAGAACCATTTTTTTTGCTTATGTAATTTACATCAATTAGTAATAATTTATCCAGAAATTTTTCTCCTTTTTAAATTTTCTAGAAGAAGCAACATAGTTAAAAGTGGGATATTTTCCATCGTTGACTTTTCTGGTAAGAGTTAGGAGTTAGATTATGCGGATTCTGATGATTCAACCCAATTATCATTCTGGTGGTGCGGAAATTGCGGGAAATTGGCCACCTAGTTGGGTTCCCTATGTGGGTGGGGCGTTGAAAACTGCTGGCTTTACCGACATTCGTTTTGTTGATGCCATGACTGATTATATTGCTGATGATGCTTTAGCAGAAATTATCAAAAAGCATCAGCCAGATATTGTTTTGGCGACAGCAATTACACCGATGATTTATCAATCGCAAAAAACCCTAGAAATTGTTAAACAAGTTTGCCCTGAAGCTACAACTATTATGGGTGGGATTCATCCTACCTATATGTACAGTGAAGTTCTCAATGAAGCTCCTTGGGTAGATTATATTATTCGTGGTGAAGGGGAAGAAATAACTGTTAATTTAATCAGTGCGATCGCTCGCGGAAAAGATGAAGCAGAACGTCGTAATATCTTAGGTATTGCTTTCTTAGAAAATGGGCAAGTTGTCGCTACACCAGCCCATCCGCCGATTGCTGATTTAGATACTCTCACCCCAGATTGGGATTTATTAGATTGGAGTAAATATATCTATACTCCGCTAAATGTGCGGGTAGCTGTTCCCAACTATGCTAGAGGTTGTCCTTTCACCTGTCGTTTTTGTTCCCAGTGGGCATTTTGGCGCAAATATCGTTCTAGCAGTCCGAAACAATTTGTTGATCAAATTGAAATTTTGGTGAAAAAACATAAGGTGGGATTTTTCATTTTAGCAGATGAAGAACCAACTATTAATAAACCCAAATTTATCGCTTTGTGTAACGAGTTGATAGAAAGAAATTTGGGTGTGCATTGGGGAATAAATACCAGGGTGACGGATATATTGCGGGATGAACATGATTTACCATTGTACCGCAAAGCTGGGTTAGTTCATGTTTCCTTGGGAACAGAAGCAGCAGCACAATTAAAATTGAATTTGTTCCGTAAAGAAACCACAATTGAACAAAATAAACGGGCAATTCAATTGTTAAAACAAAATGGTATGTTGGCGGAAGCTCAATTTATTATGGGTTTGGAAAATGAAACCCCTGAAACAATTGAGGAAACTTACAAAATGGCTTTGGATTGGAAAGCGGACATGGTAAACTGGAATATGTTTACTCCTTGGCCATTTTCTGAGTTATTTCAAGATTTGGGCGATCGCGTTGAAGTTAGGGATTATTCTCAATATAATTTTGTTACTCCGATCATGAAACCCGATGCAATGGAAAGGGAAGATGTATTAAAAGGAGTGCTGCGAAATTATGCCCGGTTTTACCTCCGCAAAAGTTTTGAGTATTGGTTTGAGAAAGATGCTTTTAAACGTAAGTATCTTTTAGGTTGTTTGAAAGCTTTTGTGACAACCACCCTCAACAAGAGATTTTACAATTTAAAACGGGTGAAGTATAAGGGGTTAAACACAGAAATTGAGTTAGGTTTTGACGAGTCGAAGATTCTCACCCGTGAAGAAATTGCACAACGTAAACAAGAACATCCAGAATTAATGGCGGATGTGAATTTTACGGGTAATATTTCTGCTTGTGGCGCTCCTAATGATCTGCCAGAGTTTGTAGAGTCAGAAGTGAAATTTTCCAGTAATATTTCTGCTTGTGGCGCACCTAATGATCTGCCAGAGTTTGTAGAGTCTGAGTAGGTTAACGCCACGCTTCGCTATGATTCCCAGTCGGGATACAATACTTTTCGGTTACAGTGGTTTTCATGTCTTTAGACCACAGTCAGGGCGAAGCATTCGGATGATAGTCTTAGGTAAAAACCGATAATTAACTGTCCGAATGCTTCGCCCCTACATTGTTGACGCGAAATCTAAATCAAAATGTGGTTTATTTACCTGAAAATAGCTGTAAGCTCAAAACTAAGAAACTGGGTAGGTTGGGTTGAGTGTTAGCGGTTTGATTCAGATGCAGATGTGATTTTTAGGGAAATTGATGTACAGATTGATTTAAAGATGATCTCCTAATATATCAATCCAATAATTATTACCTTCAAAATGCCCATATAGTCTTTTAGCATCCCTATCTGACCAAGCATCACATTCATGGGTTGGTTCTGGAGAAAATTTACTTTTAAAAGGTCTACCTCTCAAGGGTTTAAAGTCAAGAGAACTGGGATTATATACTTCTTTATCAGAATCTAAAGATTCTAAATACTTGGAAAGCTGGTCTATTCTTTCATTGATAATTAGTAAGCGATCTTTTGATAAATTACTTGCATCCTGTATAAAGCGTTCAGAATAATTCAATTTTTTACTTACCGGAGGTAATAAATGTTTTTGATAGTATTGCTTGTAACATTTTTTCCATAAAAGTTTACCCCATTCTGATAGTGAAACACGATCATCAATTTGTTCTGTTAATGTTTCAGGAATTTCGTGACATTCTTCTGCATATAATTCTTGGGATAAAATTTCCATACGACGAAAAGCAGATAAATTTTTCTCAATAAATCCTTCTGGATCTAGCTGTATAGGTAAACGAGGAATTTTTAATAATTGAGAACCTGATTCAAATATATAAATACTTTCATCTGCATAAAACATGGCAACGGCTTGAAGAAATCCATTAACACTTTTGAATCCGCCTGTTAAGTTAAAAACTACATTCCAGTGAGGTCTGGCATATTGTAGTTCAAGCACTTCATCACACCATTGGACTATTTCAGATAAGGCAATTCTAAATGATTCAATGTCCTTAGTGGAAAGATTTTTAATATTTTTGGGAATTGCTTTTAACTTTTGTTGTTGTAACCATTCAGCTACCATATTAGCTGTCGTATTACCTAAATAAGTATCTGTAGCCAGTAAAATATGTTCCCCTTTTAGACTTCCAGCATAGTAAGTAATGATTCCATTTAGTTCAGCACTTAATTTTTTTGCTTCATTAATTCCTGAATTTTGTAGTAGAATTTTACGCTCATTGATGTGCTTAGAGATAATTTCTTTTTGTTCTTGGCTAAGTTCTTTTTCCTGCAAATTTGTTGTTTTATTGAGGAGTTTTCTAAGATTTTCATCTGTACCATTAGTTAACAAGCTAGTTCCACAAGGGGAAATAATAATTGTAGGTTTTGTATTCATGATTTTTTGCTCCTTTCTTTGATGTACTAATTAGATTCTTTAACTAATGTTTGTCCCATTCCCAACCGTGTCTTAATTCCTGTACCAGCAAACCGCGCATATTGAACTAATAAATTAGCCACATTTGCTAATAAAGGATCAGCACGTTGAAAAACCTGTAACCTCACATCACCCACAAACCCATTCACAAAACTTTTAGTGAGTTGAAAACTTCGTGTTTGAATTTTGTGATGTTTCAGTAAAATTGCATTATTAAGATAAGCAATTAATTCATCACCTCCTAAATAAACAGGTGCAAAATTATTCCACTTTTCTAACCAACTAGAAAACATTAATGTGGGAACAGGTAAACATAATTTTGAATTACCTTGAGCGAAAGCTGTAGGTGTGATAAATTGTAAGTGATAATTTCTCATAGCTTCCGGTTCATTTCCCACTAATTTTGTATATAATTCCTCATAGCTGGTGATTTCATCTTCTCGATTAATAATGTTAAATTTTGCCCCTAAAAATTCTAAGGAATCGCCAAAATCTAGATGAGAAATTGCTTTAGCAGATGTTTCATTTAATCCAGATAGGGATAATTGATAAAATTCTTCTGGATGGAAGGTGATAAAATCTCTGGATGTTAAATAATATCCTGTTATTCCTGAGTAGGAAACTGAAGGTATGATTTCCGATCCTATTTCTAGGTTTAGTTTTTGATGTATTTGTTTAATCAGTTCTAACCCATAAGGACGGGGTAAAATTGTTGATGTGGGTACGGTTAAGGTAAATGTAGAATTGATTAGCATTGTGATTATAAAGTATTATTTGATGGTTTTTATGATAAATTCTTAAACTTAACCCACCCTGGTACAAATTTAATCTCTCCATCAGAACTTATAATAGTTATCCGAGATTTTGGCGCTTCAAAACCAGGTGCTTTTAAACCACAAATATCTCTTAATTCTGCTCTCAAATCATCATCAAAACATAACCCTACTGTTGTTCCTGTCATCCCACTACCCCAACCTAATCGCATTGAGTAGGGACATTTTTCTGGTTCATAAAAATCACCAATATTACTAAAATCTAAGTTTTTACCAGATGCTTGAGGATTATTTTCTATTGTATTCCAATAATCATGTTCATAATCCCATTGTTCTTGTGCAAATTCTTGACATATTTGTAATAATTCATCAATGTTGTTAAATGGTAGTTTCATTCCTTGTTTATGTTTAAACCAAGTCAACATTTGTTGATCTAATGTAATAGTAAATTCGGTTTTTACATTCCGCACCATTTCCACATAAAGAGAAGCTTTATATTTCGCTCGATAGTCATCAAATCTACTAGAAACTATAACTTCTACCACGACTGGTAAATTTATAGGAATGGGTTTACCTGTTTTTCCAGGAACTTCGGTTTTAATTAATGATTCGGAATCACTAATTTTTAAACAGCGTAAAATGTCTGTATTTTGACTACTACCACTAAATGCTTTACCTTGATAAATTAAGGAAAAATCAGAAAATAAACTATCCATTATTTTATCATCAGCAAATGTTTGATTGCGTTTACTGCTTAATTCTCCTAATCTTGCTTTAAGTTGTTTTTCAATTTCACTCACTCTGCTAGTTTGGGGAACTTTATATTTATCTGGATGTTTTAATAAATGATAAAGTATCGCAGTTTTTATTGCTCCTTTAATAGATGAACCAGGGATAAATAAATATCCCATTCCATTGCGAATCATGGGACGTAAATCTGTAACTCTTTCCGCTAATTTGTGACTAATTGCATTTTCAGGAAAGATAGGATTTTCATTGCTGTCTGTTGCATTCCACCATTTATTACCAAATGCTTGTTCTAACAGTTTGGTAATATTTTCATTATTTTCAATTGCTTGAATATAATCATTTAAAAATCTTCCTCCTTTTTTTAATAAACCTTTAGCTAATGCTTCTTGGTTAGGAAGATAAACTTTCTTTGCTGTCTGTACATATTCAAAGGGATTTAACCTAGATACAGATGAACCAATATGTAAAATAGGACTGGTTAACTGTATTTTTCTGGTTTCATACAAGTCTGGTTTTTTTAATGCTAATTCCGCAACAATTGTCATTATCTTTTTCCTCTTTTGTATTAATTGGTAGAGTTAAACTAATACCACTACGGTAAATTTGATGTCTTGTAAATTCTGTTGGTGTCACATTTACCAATTTTCCAGGAAGTGCAGAATTAAATACAGAACCTTCAGTAAACATCCGCACCATTTGACGACGAATTTGGCTTTCTACTATCCATCCTCCTCTTTCTTGTATTTCATAACTGGAATTTTCCAGAAAGTCTGGTTGTAGGTGAGAATCCCAAAATAAGCTAATTAAAGTGTGAAATTTACCACCTTTAAAAGTAACAACTTTTTGCCAAATTTCTGGTAATTCTGACCATTTAGCTGTGAATCTTCCCGCACCACTAGAACGTTCTCCTCCTATTCCTTCTTCTCCTAAAAAATGTAAAGCTGCTTGCAATTTATCCGCTAATTTTTCACCTTTTGGAGAAAGTTCGATAAGAAAATATAATCCTGCGGAGTTATCACCACTAGCAAAGTGAACAAAGCCAGTATGATAAAGGTTAGTTGCTGTGGTAACTCTATCAATTCCTATTTTTGGGAGTTGATGAGTTTTACAAGCTTTTTTGTAATTAAATGTTTCCGCTGCTGCTAGTTTTCCTTCTGGTTTATCTTCACGATAATTTTTTAATTCCTCGTGATCTTCCTTTGTAAAACCTGTTCCTTGATACCATCTTTGCCAAATTTCTAAGGGTAAATAATTCAGCTTTTTGTAGGTTTTGAAAAATTCTAAATCATCATCTGGATAGTTGATAGGAAATTTTAGAGGACGGGGAAGATAGTAAATAGTATTTTGAGTATTTTGAGTATTTTGAGTATTTTGACTTTTATCTTTCCCCACTTCTCGATAGATAAATGTTGAACTAATGCGGAATGGTGGAATTAGTTCAGGATTTTTTGCAGTGGGAAATAGTTGTAATAATTCCTCTACTGCATCTTTCCCAAACATCCGCGCATAGTTGCTAACCCAAGCACTAAATAAACTATCGGAACGGATGCGATCGCTCGTTTCTTCCATTCCTATTCCTACTTCCCCAAAATGCGCGGGATTGTTACCAAAGTTGAGTTTTACTAATTTCCAAACACTCATGATTAATTTCCTGGTAATAATGGTTGAATGTACTCGCGCAGGGTTCTAAACTTATCTAAAAGTTCTTGAGTGTTACGAATAGTATTTAATGGTTGAATTGCTGCTAATCCTTCTGGGTGTTCTATTCTCTGCAAATATGAATTTTTACTACAGTAGGAAAAATTGAAGTTCTCAAATCTTACTTTTCCATATCCTCTTGAACCATTTCCACCTAATGCGTCATCTTCTAAAAATGCCAGAGCGATCGCTATATTTTCTAAATCTTTCACTGCTTGTTCAGCATTTTCTACCGTGTAAACTAACTCAAAATTAAACTTTGAACCCGCAGGAACTCTTTCTAATTGTCGGGGGTTTGCTGCTGCTGTTACTCTGTCGATATTATTTTCAAATTTCCATTCTGTCATAAACAAACCAGTATCCACTTGTTTTAATTGTGTTGCGGAATCTGGATGTAAATGACTGTCTCTAATGATTAAACGACTGGGTGCATTTCTACCACTAGAGATTTTTACACAGTTGTAATTTTTATTTTCATGTTGAATTGTGCGAGTAGGACTTTTATCAGAAAACAAACCTTCCTTTTTCGCGGTTTCTATTTCCATCCAAAAGTTAGAACCACCTGTAGAACCAAATAAACGACTTATTTGGCAAGTTCTCGCACCTTCATAACGAATAAAACGATCTCTTTCTACTTCGGTAAAACCATCAGCTAAATCATCACTTTCATAACGTCGAGTATCACGACTACCAGGACGGTTTAAAGGTTTATTTAATAACCGTTCTAATGTTGCTCTTAATTTACCTTTAATTGATGATCCAGGTAAATATGGATATTTAGTTAAAGGATCACGAATTACTGGTTTATCTAATCCTCCAATATCTAAATTTTCACCACCACCACCAATATGTAAACCTGTTTGTGCTGTTAATTGACACTTGAGAGAAACTTTTCCTAATAAGGGAGTTTGTGTATAAGATACTGTCATGATTATTTTCCTCCTTCTGCTTTGTGATAAGCAATAATTGATTCTAAAAATTGTACTAAACGTTCAAAATCTTCTTTGCTATGAACTTTATCAATAGCAATTGACATGACATCACTTAATGGTTTTGCTGCTTTTTGTCTAGCTGCTGCATAAGCTAATTTTGGTTGCAATAAAACCACGTCTGTTTCTATTTCAGAAAAATCTCCTTTTTCCGCTAATTCGGCTTTTAAACGATTGACAGCATCTAAAAATTTACGTACTTGATTAGTTTCTAATCTTTGTTGTTTGAGAAATGGTCCAAATTTTTTAGCATGATTAACTAAATGTCTGATAGGATATGTTTTTAATCCTTCTGGCAATCCACCAATAGTTTTTATAATCTCGTCAACAATATTATGTGTATCACTGATATTATTTTGAGAAATTGATAATTGATTGGAACTTACTGATGGAGAAGATATTTTTGGTTTAATAGGTTCTGGCATATAATTATCCACGATTTAATAATTCAATCCAAGTAGCAATAGCGCGAAAATATGGTGCATTGTAAGGACTTTTTAAAGAAGTTCTAAAATCATCATTCTTTAATACTTCTCTGGGTAATCTCGATAAAGTATAAGCTATTTTTGGAAGATGCAAATAATAGCGAGTTCCTAAAGCCTCCTCTGATTTTTTATTCTCTTTAAATTTTTCTAAAGCCTGTTCTTGAATTTGTGCAGTGATGAGTAGGTTACGCACAAAATTACGGGAATAATTCACCCCTATATTTTCCTGTTCTAATATCTGCACAAATGGCAGGATACCTAAAAACTCTGGCTTGTTTTCTGAAGATAGATATTTCTTAATATCACTATCAAGATTATCATCATTTATATCTTTTATTCCCAGCCATTCATCCCATTTGAAAACTTGACCAAATAATCCTAAACTATCTCTACCATTTCCTTTAGCTGCATCTTCAGCATGACCAGAAGATTTAGCTGCTTGATAAAGAGGAAATTTGGGTGTATCAATGCTGATTCCACCTGATAGGGTAATGTTTGGATTATATCCTGTATAGGATCGAAAAGATTGATAAACATCAAAGGCAAAATTTACTACTTCATTCCATGCCCCACTAATAAATAAATCATCACCCCCTGCATATATAAATAGTATATTATATGGCTCATCTTTTGGCAATAATTGTTTGATATTTTCGGGAATATTTTTTGATCTTTGTTTTGCTAAACTATTGAGATAAACTTTAAAGAAATAACTCATTTGTCTGGAAAGTCCAGCTAATCTAGGTAATGTTTGATTTTGATCTAAACCTTTAGCAAATATTTGTCCTAATCTATCTACATCCATTCTTAAAGATGCAACTCTTTCGATTCCTTTAGCTTTTCCTGCCATTTCTTCAGCACGCATAAAGCCTAATTTACCTTGTTTTCCATAGTTACCTAATAACAAGGGATAAACATTTTTAAAATGCTTAAATTGATAATGTTCTAATGTCCAATCATTGACTAATAGAACCATATCAGCAGTAGGATCTATTTGTTTCCAATTTTCAAATAGATGATAATAGATATTTCCAGGAAATGAAAGTGTATGTAATGTGTTAGCTATATCTTTTTGTTTTGATCTCACAATAGCATTAACTTTAAATAACTGACCTCCTAAATCAAACATACTGCGGCAAGTTCCACAAGCTAAAACTGAATCTGATTCATTGTCATTCAGTGGTTTTAGTTTGTCTGGTTCTACATCGTCACGATGACAAACGCGACACGGTTCATGACTGTAACGTGGTTTGATTAAATCACTAATTTGATCACAAAATTTCTGAGATTTATGAACAGCTAAATTTTTAGTAGCTTTTGACCAATTTTCCGCAAATTTAGAAGCTTGAGAATTTTCCTGAGAACTTTTAGGTTCTGGTTTTAGATCAGATGTGGAAAAACATAAACAGTCTAAAGCTAGAAATACTTTCCCTTCAAATTCCTTTAACAACCATTCATTAAATTGTTGACGTACTTCTTTAATCACACTTTTAACTTCTTTTTTCCCAGAAGCCAAAATATATAAATTACCACCACCTGCATAAATTACATTAGTCCGAGGAAGTTCTAATTTATCTAACAATTGTTGTACGACTTCTTCCGTAACTAACTCTAAATAAAAACTCCTCGCTCTTAATGATTTTAATGCCCCATCGGAAGATATGGTATAAATGAATTTTTGAATCCCTGATAAGTCACCAGCAATTAAAGTAATATTTTTAGATTCAGTATTATTGACTAAAGCTGCTGCAACTGCGGACGTACTTTTAACCAAGTCTATTAAGGCTATATTTTCCTCCCCAAAACTAATAAATGAGCCAAATTTTTCCACAATTAAAGTTAACAAAGATAGATTTTGATAATCTTCTTGTTCTAAACTATCTAAGGCTGTTTTGATATCTTTTTTTAAACTCTCTAAATCTGGTTTTTCTGTAACTGGATAGGGAATTTCAGGATCACTATTATCAATAGATCGGGGTATCCAATAATGTTCTTTTGTCTGCTCTTTTTCAAGTTTCACATAATCAAATAGTAATCTTAAAACCTGTGGTTCTTCATCTGTAGGCCAAGATAGAATTTTCTGAGCTTTTTCAATAGCTTCTTTGACAGCATCATCAATACTATCTGAAGCTGATAAAAATAACTTGTTGACAACATCAGACTTAACCCAGTTTGCCAAAACTGCGATCGCTTGTTGAAGAATCTGCAATGTGACTTGATAACTTTTCATCATAAATACTTCTTATTACTACAACTGTAACTCACACCCCCAAACATCTCCGCCCCAAACATCCTCATCTCGCTGTCATCAGTAAATTCTACCTATAAGCTTATATGATTATCACTCAATATGATAACTGAGAATATTACAATGGCTGTAAATAATTAATACAAACTGTAAATCATAGTATTTACATATAGTAACAATTGGGTAATGTATTTAATCAATCAAATCTCCCAGCTTATAAGCGGGATTGTGAGTAATACAAATCACATACTTAGCCAGCTTTGGGTCATAAAAACCAATTGCACCATAAATATGTGCCAACTTATGCGCCAAAACAAAAGCCACAGGAATAGATACAGGTCCATTAATTTTCAATAATTGACCCCCTGCTAATTCTCCCGACTGCGCCATTTCCTCTAAGCGTGTCGCTGCATCCTTTACTATTTGGTTGTTTTGGGCAGGTTCGCCAAATTTAATCCGTAAAATTCCCGCTTGTAATTCAATGTTGTAAGTAGTCACGGTTTGCATCTCCAACCAATGACTACATCATACATGACTGTGGAAGTAGCCTATTCTAATGAATTTTATGTAAGAGTTAATGTAGGGACAATTCATGAATTATCCCTAGAAGGGTTTCAAAGCTTGTGTAGAGTTTGCTGAAAATGTAGTAATACAAACAAAAATGTTTTTACACTTAATATTATTTGTAAGCTGTAACTAGGGCTTTTAAGGCTCTATACGTTACATCAGATTTTCAATGATTATATTATAATGATTATATTATGATTTATGCAGGCAAGATGCCTGCACCACGGGAGTTTTAAGGTTATGTGTAGTGAAGATAAAACCATTAAACTATGGAATAATTGGAAGATCGGGACTGGGTAGTAATTGATAATTACCAATTACCAATTACCAATTACCAATCACCAAATTAAAACAATCAGGCGCTACCTGTAAAGGCAACTTCGGGAAACTTCAATTGTGCTTCTGCCATTGGGCGGTTTCTGCCTTCTTCTTGCCAGTAGTTGATCACTTCTGTGGCTTTGTTTAGCAACTCAACGCGATCAACATCAGTAATCCAGTGTTTGGATTCTAACTCTTTTTTCAGTTCTTCCCACGCATCATTACGAGGCCAGAAGAAGTATTTAGTTAAGGGGCTTGTGCCTTTACCAACAACCTGATCAACTGCTAAAGCTACGTTCTCATCTAACCAGAGAATTTTTAAGATAAATTTTGTGGTCAATCGTACCTCCGGGACAAATCCGGCTATAACTTACTAATGTTTGCGACCACTTATTATAACTCAATATCTGTCCCATTGACCAATGAGTTTAAAATGAGTTTAAAAGTCAGCTTGATCTCCCGACTCCTGCCTCCTGTAATCACAAAATTTGTAAAACTACCATAGTCATATCATCAGTATTTTGCCGTTCAGAACCGATAAAATTCTGAACCTTATCAAACAAATAATCAACAATTTCCTGGGGTCCATTGCAATAACGACAAGCAGCATTAAACGAAGTCACAAAATTATCTTCATCAAAGCGATCGCCACCAGCCGCCGCCGCATCCGTTAAACCATCTGTATAATAAATAACTGTATCCCCTGGTTCTAATTGTGCTTCCCCATTCTCATATTGACTATTTGCATCCAAACCAATCAACATCCCCATAGTATCCAATCTCGTCACTGTTTTAGTAGCAGCGTGCCACCACAAAGGCGGATTATGTGCTGCATTACTATAAGATAACAATCTTGTACGGGGATTATATTCTGAATAAAACAAAGTGACAAACCGGTGGGAATTTTCCAAATCGGCATACATAACACGATTCAAATTTTGCAAAATTCCCGCCGCAGAATTACCATGTAATACTTCACCTCTGAGCATTCCTCGCAACATGGTCATAATTAAACCAGCAGGAACACCTTTACCCATCACATCCCCAATTACCAAAGCCCAACGGGCATCTTCTTTACTGCTATTAAGATTAGATTTAAACTGATTATGATTTGTGGGAATAAAATCATAATAATCTCCACCCACACGATTAGCCGGTTTACAACGTGCAGCCAAAACAGCACCAGGAACATTAGGACATTGACGCGGTAAAAGTCGGCGTTGAATCTCAGCACCAATTTCTAATTCTTGATCTAATCGTTCTTTTTTCCTCAATTCTACTGCTAGTTCATCGTTGTCAATAGCTACCGCTGTTTGATCTGCAACTAACCTTACTAACTTTTGTCTAGTTTCTGTCCAACTATATTCTGGATCACGGCTTAAAACATAAAGCCATCCCCTTTCTGTATGTTTAACTATAATTGCTGTACCAAAAATCTGCACATCTGGTCCTAAATATTGATGCATCTGAGCATCTAAAATTCCTGTGGTTGTCAGTGGTACAGAATTAGGTAACAGTGTAATTTGACTTGTAGCATTTTCTAGGGCTTTGCGGATAATTTTCCGTTGTTGACTATCCTGCCAATGTAGCTGCTCTAACCTAATTTGACCATTTGGTTTATAGAGAAATAGGGCGCTACCTTCAGCATCGGTAACTCTGGTGGCCATGAGAGGAATCAGTTCCAAAAACTGATTCAAATTATTGAAACTTCTGAGAGCAAATCCTAAAGAACTCAGCAAATCTTGAATTTTGTTCTGTTCCCGATGCAGTCTAGCCACAAGTTCTTTCAGTGCCACAACTGGAGTGACATCTGTGGTGGCACTACTATTAATTTCGGTGGAGTGAGAAGGAACTTGAGACACAGGTAAATATACTATTGCATTTAATATTAACAGATGGCAGATTTATGATTTATGAGCAATTTTTTATTTAGTGTTGCTCAATCATATTCGACAAGATTAGTCATTTTAGCAAGAGGAGAAAAATTGAGGATGTAATTTTGAACAGTATTGCATTTGCTGGTTTTATTGTTTGCCATTTATCAGGAGTTTCCGGTCATTGTATTTTTAGTTAAACCCTGTCTAGTATAAAGCAGTAATTTTGATAATGCTACAGACGGCTTATAATTTTTTCATGCCTTAATTAGTAATTCATATATCTGGGGAAATAAAACTTTCTTTTAATCAGAGTCGTTGCTTACACCTACAGAGTAAGTCTGGAGATTTTTCGATGAATGGATTTGAGACTGGCTTGTTAAACCGGGTGTTCCTACTGGAGTGAGACAAAAAATATTTCTCATCCTACCTGTAAACCCCAAAATACAAGTAACAAATTGTAAACATTTAACTGGTATATCATAAATTTCCTGAATATTTACTCAGATATAAATTTTCTATATTCAGTTTATTAGCTGATTAGCTATGAAATTTTGAATGGCTAAATATGTAATTTAGCTCAAGACAAAATATCTAGAATCTATAGGAAATATAACCTAGACTCAGGATACTCTGGATTCTTTCAACCAAAACCTATATCGAGTGTTTTAGTTAAACCATGATAATTTACATCTGTAAATGGTTAAGAGAGAGTATTTGTATGTAATTTTGCCAGTAGAACCTGATAACTAAGTTAGGAGTCATTAGCTACTTTGTTTACACTCATCCACTTGTGTATGAATACCTTTTACAGTCATCAATGAACCTTGTGCTGTATTAGATGGATCATTGGGCAGTGATAAAAATAGCTTTAGTGTGAAATTCTACCAGAAGTTGGTCATTTTTTGTCAAAAAAAAAGAATTATTTTAATTTATAGGAGTCAGGAGTCAGGAGTCAGGAGGCAGAAGGCAGAAGGCAGAAGAATTTTAGATTTTAGATTTTAGATTTTAGATTTGATTCATGAAATACAATCCAAAATCCAAAATCCAAAATCCAAAATTGTATCACCAATCACCAATCACCCATTTAAAAGTGCTTCGACAAATTCATAACTAGAGAATGGACGTAAATCTTCAATTCCTTCTCCAGCACCAATAAAGCGAATAGGTAAGCCTAACTGTTGTACAACTGCTAAAGCTACTCCTCCTTTAGCTGTACCATCTAGCTTGGTTAAGACAACGCCGCTGAGTTGGGCAGCTTGGGAAAATACTTCAGCTTGTCGCAGTCCGTTTTGTCCCAAGGTAGAATCTAAAACTAAGAGAGATTCCACATGGGCATTTGGGGCTTTTTTGTCAATAATTCGACGAATTTTACTTAATTCGTCCATTAAGTTTTTCTTGTTTTGCAGTCTGCCAGCGGTATCTACTAATAATAATTCCGTGCCTCGTGATTGGGCGGCGGTGATCGCATCAAATACCACGGCGGCTGGATCTGTATTCTTCCCAGGATTAGCTATCACTTCTACTCCGCTTCTTGTTCCCCAAACTTTCACTTGTTCTACAGCAGCAGCCCGGAAAGTGTCAGCAGCACCAATTAAGCAGTTATAGCCAGATTTTTGGGCTAAATGGGCGATTTTACCGATTGTTGTAGTTTTACCAGCACCGTTAACTCCTGTAATTAACCAAATGGTTAAGTTATCTTTTTCTGGGGCAAAGCTGGATCTGGGTGCTGCTGCAATTGGTGCATCTAGCATATCCCGGAGGATTTGTTTCAGGTAGGCGATCGCCTGTTCTGGTGGGGTGACTTCATCCCGCAATTTTTGCTGTAAAGCATCAATAATAAAATCTGTGGCTTCTACACCCACATCAGCTTGTAAAAGTAATGCCTCAATTTCAGTTACAGCAGCTTGATTTAATGGTCCTTGTCCAACAATGGCTTTGAGTTGGTTAAGGATATTGCGCCGAGTTTTATCTAAACCTTGGCGTAATTTTTTCAACCAGGTAATTTCTTCTATAGAAATATCTTCGGCCTTTCTACCTTGTGCTGCTAAAACTTCTGCTGACCATACAAACCCATCATCAAATTCTATAACGGGAATTTCTGCTGCTGTTTCTGGTGTGGTTGAAGTTGATGTTGAAGTTGGTGTTGAAGTTGGTGTTATTTCCGGTTGTGCAACTTCAACCGCACTGGCTATCAATCTTTCCTGTTTGGCTTGCCTTTCTGCTGCTGCCCGTTCTAAAAACGATAAAGTTGCTGGTTGTTGATCACTAACTGGAGTTTCTGGGCTAGTAACTTCTAATTCTTTAGTATCAGATATTGCTTCTACTGGTGTTGGTACAGTTACTTCTTCTGCTGGCGCTGCTGCGGTTTCTTCAGTAACAGCAGTTGTTTCTATTGGAGTTGGTGTAACTGTTTCCTTTACAGATGTTTCTGCTTTTTCTTCAGTAACATCTTCAGTAACAGCAGTTGTTTCTGCTGGGGTTGGTGTAACTGCTTCTTCTACAACAACTGTTTCTGCTTTTTCTTCAATAACAGATGCCTCTGCTGGTGCAGTTTCTTGGGGCTGAGATTGTTGTTTTTGCTGAATATTTTTATAAGCAGCTTTAGCATAAGCCAATAGGTCCGCAGTATCAGGTGTAGTTTCTGCGGCTGGTTCTGGCTGTGCTTCTTGTGTAGGCTGAGTTTCCCCCTGTGGTTGTGTTTGAGGGGGTTGAGAAGAATCGTTACGGCGGAACCAATTAAAAACCATTGCAGCAATATTATTAGTTATTAGATATCAATTATCAGTTATTAGTTAGCTAGTCAGGAGTCAGGAGTCAGGAGTCAGGAGTCAGGAGTCAGGAGTCAGGAGGAGATTTGAAAATTTCTTTGCCATCTCTTGAAATCCCAAAAAATGCACACTTTTGCCGGTATACCCTTCAAAACCCTTGCACTAATTTCTGTGTTTATCAGCCTCTAACCTTTGATATATCAAGGTTTTAGGTTTATTCAGCAAACCCTATTTATTTTGGATTTTGGATTTGGAATTTTGGATTGTTTTTGTTAACTCCAATCTAAAATCTAAAATCTAAAATCTAAAATTTTCTTCCCCAGTCACCAGTCACCAGTCACCAGTCACCTGCTATATCAGTTTAATTTAATTTGCCACTTTTTCCGGAGTGGGAAGTTTTCCAAATATCCTCACTTTTAACGCACTCAAAGATCGGGAAGAAGTGAGGATATCACTCTATGCTATTTGTTTCTGCTCTGTGACACGACGGAGAACACCATTAATAAAGCGATGTCCGTCATCTCCACTGTAGCGTTTAGCTAATTCTACGGCTTCGTTGATAGCAATACTGGCGGGAACTGCCATAAAGTTCATTTCGGCTACAGCAATTTGTAGGATATCCCGATCTATTTGGGCTAGTCGTGTTACTTGCCAATCTACTAAAGCTCCAGAAATTATTTGATCAATAACGTTGCGGTTTTCATCAACGGTGATCACTATTTCTTTAGCATAATTGCGAACTTCCTTATCTTGATTGGCTAACTGAATCAATTCTGGAAAATCAACGGCTGTACCCAATTGGTTGATAGCTGTTTGGGTACAAGTGATCGCTTCTTGCAGCATGGTTCTAGCTGTATTCAAGTCAGAAGCCCGCGTTTGACTGGTTAAAAGGCGATCATTACTGCGTTGCAGTTCTGCGGCTGCACTATTCAGGGTGTCTTGCACTTCTGTAGTCAGGGTGCGGACTGCACCCAAAACTAATTTGGCTACCAGTTGTTCATCTGGCAGTTTCTCTAATTTTTTGGGGTTGACTGGCAGCTGGCTGAGGCTTAACAATGCCAGTTCTCTGGCTATTTGCTGGGGTTTACGACGTTGCATAATGCTGGTTCTGGTTAGGGAAGAAGTAATGAAGTTGAAGTAAATGGGGTAAACTTATTAATATATCAAGTTTGACATATTTTAACAATTAGATTATCTGTTGGTAATTGGTAATTGGTAATTGGTAATGGGTATTAGGACTTACGCAAGATGTGACTGAAAACCTTATTCTTGCGTAGGGGTAATTCATGAATTACCCTCAATACTTGAAAAAGTGTGCATTTTTTTGGATTTTGAGAGATCGTAAAGAAATTTTCCAACCTCCTCCTGACTCCTGTACGGGCGTTCGCGAAGCGTGCTGGAAGCATCAGCATTCGGACGATAAATTATCAATTTTTATCACAGGTTATTTTCCTGTAAGGGCGAAGCATTCGGACGATAAATTATCAATTTTTATCACAGGTTATTTTCCTGTAAGGGCGAAGCATTCGGACGATAAATTATCAATTTTTATCACAGGTTATTTTCCGAATGCTTCGCCCCTACGACTCCTGACTCCTATTCCCTCATGAAAGGACTTTTTCAGCAAACCCTAGTTAAGTGTTGTGGTGCGGGCATCTTGCCCGCTAGACTGATACAAATTAAATGTACAACAGCTTATTTCTTCCAGCAAAGTGATGTGCGCCTTGTATGTGTTATGACTGTAGACGCAACTGCTAAGAATCAAAAATAAGAAAAAATCAGGCTTCTTCTACAGAAATAACGTGACTTTTGGGTTCTATGGCTGACACTGCGGTTGGTAAAACCAATGGGGATATGCCATTATTGGGGGCGACTATACCTCCTGAGACTACTATTTTAAAAGCGTCTTCTATAGATATTGAGAGGTTTACTACTTCATCTTCTCGAACCAGTGCATACCATCCAGTGGTAGGGTTAGGGGTGGTGGGGATAAAAACGCTCAACAGCGGTTGATTCATCTGGGTTTGGATATCGCTACTCACTGCACCAGTGACAAAGGCGATCGCCCAAATTCCTTTTCTGGGATACTCTAATAAAACGACACGGCGAAATTTACCATTGGAATCTTTGAGTATTGTTTCTAATAATTGCTTGAGGGTTTTGTATACCTGACCAGCTAAGGGTATAGCTTGCAGTATTCTCTCCCCAAAATCTAGCAACCACTTACCAACTATATTCCGAGCCATCAAACCAATGACTAGGATGCTCAATAGTGGTACTGCCAGTCCAACTAGCAAATTCAATAAATTGACTAATATCGGATGTAGACCATCAAAGGGATTTAGCTGTTTGGGGATTTGGGTGAGAAAGTTTACTACCCAACTGGCAATAGTAATGGTCAGCCAGATGGTAGTTGCTAGGGGAATTACCACCAACAAACCAGCAATCAGGTCATTTTTTAAGTCCTGTTTCAGCCGTTCAATTACCAAGCCCCGATTCTCCTTTTTTTAGGCTACTAAAATTTTTCAACTTCTCTGTAATTGCATTTGACTATGATGAGACAAGTTTAATCGCATCCCATCACCCATAATCAAATGAATAGCTATGGATTATGATATTTGGTTAACCAATGTTACTTTTCTTTGTAATTCTGGTAAATGATTGTTACCAGTTTCTCAGGTACTATTAATCCTAACGCGGTATCTGACCAGATGCTCAAATTTATCAGATCAAAAGTATAGATTATATTTATCGCCATTTACAACTGGGGATCACAAGGTGAAGGTGGGGATTTTCTGATGACAATTTAAATAACTTTTATTAAGAATATTAATTTTTGGCGCGGAGTCAGGAGTCAGGAGGAGAATTAAAAACATTTTGTCATGTCTGGCTGCCCACAAAAGTTAAATGCTTCGCAGTGAGTGTCATTGGTCAGTTAGCGACTTGTACTGAGGGAAGTCGAAGTAAGTCGAAGTAAATCCCTCAGTGCTAGTTGGGAAGTGGGAGTAGTTTTAAGGTTTACACTTGTCTGCCGTGAAGCGCGGCTTGTTCAATTTCCAATTGCCTAAAATCCTTTACCTGTAATATTTTCATGTTTATTCAGCAAACTCTATTGAAAATTTACTGATGGCTTAACCTAGTGGGGCTTTAGGTTTACGATTTTGTAATGCACCTATTTCTTTTAATCCTTTTAATCCTGTCCAACCGATGATGGTATAACCAATAGCTAAAATCAAACTGCTAATACCTATCCTTAGTCCAGACATCCAAGCAGTATTTTTTGCTTGTTTTTGAGCTTCTTCCTTACGTTGGCGAATTTCAGTAATTTTTTGTTCTTTGCGTTGGCGAATTTCACTGGTCGTTTGTTGAGCTAGTTGATTAGGATCTGTTTGTTGGGCAAGAAATTTATCCAGTTCTTGGGGGTTGGCTTTAAATTTTTTCAGTAGTTCTTTTTGTTCTGGGGGTAGTTGAGGATTTTCTAGTGCTTGCTTATATCTCTGCTCATCCTTTAATATTTGAGTGAGTTGTGCTTTTACTTGACTTCTAGCTTGTTCTAGTTGAGCTTTAGCTTGATCATTATTTAACTGACTTTGAAATTCAGATAGTTGGCTGTTCAGCCGGGTTTCTGCTTGTTGGGCTTCTTGGTTGGTTTGGTTTTCTAATTGTTGAGCTTCTTGGGAAATTTGGTTGACTCGTTGTGTACTTGCTTGACGGACATTGTTGAGGTGGAAGGGAAAAATTAACAAAAACATTAAACCTAAGATACTGGCAAGTATCATAGAAGGTAATCTTAAATCTAGACCTGAGCGATCGCCTCCAGTCTCTAAATTATCTAACCAATATGCGGCCGATATTATCCCTAAACCCACCAGTGGAACAATTCCCCGATCAACTAGGGCGGTTGTGAAACCTATTTGTATTTGTTTATCAGTGAGACTGAAACCCAATAACAAAATCACAAAATCAACAAAAAACGACAAGATACAAACTATCCCAACTACTTTGAGTATAAGGGAACTATTGAAGGACGAAACACGGTTAACCATAATTTTTGTAAAGTAAGGTTTGGGTCAATAAAGCTAATGGCCATTTATCAGGGTACACTGTTCCCAAACAAGTAAATCTTCTGGACGGTCAACATCTGCTAATGTAGGTAGGTTTACAAAAGACAAATGAAGTTCCTGGGCGATTGTGACTGTTTGTGATAACACTTGATTAGTTCCCCAGGAAATGCTAGTAAACAAGTCTAAAATTGGTTTTTGCAACCCAATTAAGTAATAACCGCCGTCTATAGCTGGTCCTAGCACGAGGTCAGAGGTTTGTAATTGCTCAAAGGCTGATGCTAAAATCTGGGAATTTAGACCAGGACAATCAGTACCAATGATGATTACCTGTTCTGCATTGTTACTGAAAGCATCTACAAGCGATCGCATCATCCGCTGACCTAAGTCCCCTTCACCTTGAGTTTGATATACAAAACCAACACCTAACCAATTTTGCATTAATTCCCAATTACCCCCAGCAAACCGCACTTCCACAGTTATAGCAGATATCTTTTGTAATTCTTGCACCTGTAATATGGTATGTTCAGTCATTTGCTTTTGCAGATCAGCCGCACCAACTTCACCCAAAGCAGGTATCAGTCTGGTTTTAGTCTTCCCTGGTTCTGGATAACGGGTAAAAATAATTAGATGCTGTTTTGGGATATTTAGTAATTTCTGCACAGCAGCGCCCTTTTTCACAAGTTTAAAGTCACAAGTTAAAAAATTGGGAATTGGGAATTGGGAATTAGGAAGAGAAAAATCTTCATTCTGACTCCTGACTCCTATTCCTTAGCAACTTGGTTAATAACAATATTTACCATCTTCAGGAGTCGGATTTTCTTTTGCGGTTCGCAATGCTCCTAAAATTTCAGTAATTGTACTGAATTAGTGAAGTAGGGGCAAACCCCCCGTGGTTGCCCCTTCCCGTGGTTGCCCGAAAAACAGGGGTAGGCACGGAGGCGCTACCCCTACTTCCTTGAAAAGTGAAGATTAAGTAGAAAGGCGCGAAAAAAACAGAAGCATATAACAAAAAGCAAATTTGTCTAAAAACCTCTTCCCTGCTGCCTTCTCATCACGACAATTTTTAACCCTGACTACTTAATAGTGATTTAAATTGATACCAGCTTCTTTAGCCATTGCTTCTATACCTTTGCTATCTAGGGTTTTAATCGCTTTGGTAGAGAGTTTTAGTTTCACCCAACGATTACCACCAGGCCACCAAACGCGCTTAGTTTGCAAATTAGCGTGTTGTAAACGCTTGGTACGACGGTGAGAGTGGGAAACGGCCATTGCGTTATTAGCCTTTTTACCAGTAAGTTCACAACGACGGGACATGAAAAACCTCCAAAATTCTATTCTATTTAAGTACAACCTTTCTATTTTAGATCATGAATAAACAACGGCTCAAAAAACTATTAATTGGGGATTTTACTTGGAAGCGGATGATTCGGTCTTTTGTTGTAATCTATACCTTATTTGCCGTCTATGTGTATTTTCGTGCGGATAGCATGATTTTTTTACCCCAACCTTCTAGCTATGAGGATACAAAAGACATTATCAAACTGAAAACGAGGGAAAATCAGCAAATTTCCGCAGTTTATTTACCAAACCCTACTTCTAAGTACACTATTCTTTATGTTCATGGAAATGCTGAAGACTTGGGAGATATTAGAGCAACTTTAAAAAAAATACGGGATGTGGGTTTTAGTGTCTTTGCTTATGATTATCGGGGTTATGGTACGAGTGAGGGAACACCTACAGAAAATGCTGCTTATCAAGATATTGATACTGCTTATAATTATTTAACTGAAGATTTAAAAATCAAACCAGAGCAAATTATTGTGTTTGGGCGTTCTGTAGGGGGAGGTTCAGCGGTAGACTTAGCAGCAAGAGAACCGATAGCGGGTTTAGTGGTGGAAAGTACCTTTACTTCGGCTTTTCGGGTAGTTGTACTTGTACCTTTTCCCATTTTACCATTTGATAAGTTTAATAATTTAGAGAAAATCAAAAAAGTCAAAGTTCCGGTTTTAGTGATGCACGGTAAGTTAGATGATATTGTTCCTTTTGAGCATGGGGAAAAATTGTTTGCTGCTGTCACTACACCTAAGCTTTATTTGTGGGTAGAAGATGCAAATCATAATGATTTTTTTGAGGTTGCACAAGAAAAGTATGGTCAGAAATTGAGAGAGTTTGCTGAATTAGTATCTAAAAATTAAATCCTGCTGCTAATTTCTAAAATTTCTAATTCCTGACTCCTGTAAGGGCGTTTGCGAAGCGTGCTGGAAGCATCAGCATTCGGATGATAAATTATCAATTTTTATCACAGGTTATTTTCCTGTAAGGGCGAAGCATTCGGACGATAAATTATCAATTTTTATCACAGGTTATTTTCCTGTAAGGGCGAAGCATTCGGATGATAAATTATCAATTTTTATCACAGGTTATTTTCCTGTAAGGGCGAAGCATTCGGATGATAA
>NZ_JAQMTI010000274.1:0-3476 GCF_028329225.1 Sphaerospermopsis kisseleviana CS-549
GAATTGGGAATAGTTGATTAGAAAACATAAAATTGATTACCCAGTCACCAGTCACCAGTCCCCAGTCACCAGTCACCAATCACCAATCACCAATCACCTCATTTACACGCCAGACTCAATGGTGGGATAGGGTTCGTCTGGTTTAGCACTTAATACTTTACTGACATCAACATTTTTGTGTTTCACGCCGTAGTCGTAAGGACCTGTAGTTAAAACCGGCAGTTTCTCAAAATTCTCAATAGCTGGTGGTGAAGTTGTCATCCACTCTAGGGTAAGTCCGCGCCAAGGGTTATTAGGTGCTTTTTCACCATAGAACCAACTCCATACCGCATTGATGATGAAGGGTAATGTGGAAATGGCGAGAATATAAGCTCCATAGGTGCAGATTTCATTCAAAGTGGTAAATTTAGGGTCATATTGGGCAACACGGCGATTCATACCCATCATTCCTAGTTTGTGCATGGGTAAGAAAGACATATTTAAACCCACAATGGTTAAGGCAAAATGAACCTTACCCCAAAATTCGTTCATCATCCGCCCTGTCATTTTCGGAAACCAGTGATAGATAGCGGAGAAAATACCTAACACACTACCACCAAACAGGACATAATGCAGGTGGGCAACAACAAAATAGGTGTCGTGAACATGAATATCAAAGGGAACGGATGCCAACATTACACCACTGACACCACCCATAACGAATGTACCCACAAAACCCATAGCAAACAACATGGGGGTATTGAGTTCAATTTTGCCTCCCCACATAGTTGCTAACCAACTAAAGATTTTGATCCCCGTGGGTACAGCGATGATCATGGTGGTGATCATAAAGAACATCCGCAACCAGCCGGGAATACCACTGGTAAACATATGGTGCGCCCAGACGATTAAACCTAAAAAGCTGATAGCCAAAGAAGAATAGGCGATCGCCTTATAACCAAATATCGGTTTCCGCGCATGAACTGGGATAATTTCCGAAATTGCCCCAAAGAAAGGCAAAATCATGATATACACCGCCGGGTGAGAGTAAAACCAGAACATATGCTGGTAAACTACCGGATCACCGCCACCGGTGGGATTAAAAAATGTAGTCCCTGCTAATAAGTCAAAAGATAGGAGAATTAACGCCCCGGCGAGAACTGGTGTAGATAGCAATACTAAAGCCGAAGTTGCCAACATCGCCCAACAAAACAAAGGCATTTGATGGACTCCCATACTGGGAACACGCATTTTTAAGAGGGTGACAATAAAATTAATCGCCCCCAAAATTGACGATGTACCCAACAACAGGACGCTAATGATCCAGATCGCCTCACCCACTTGGCCTGTTACCAAACTGAGGGGAGGGTAAGAAGTCCAACCAGCATCTGGGGCATCACCCACAACCAAACTAGCGATCAGTAATAGACCGGCTGGGGGGATCATCCAAAAAGCCACCGCATTTAAACGAGGAAACGCCATATCCCTAGCCCCGATCATCAGCGGGATGAGATAGTTAGCAAAACCCGCCCCTGCTGGCACGATCCACAAAAAGATCATGATCGTGGCGTGGAGTGTAAACAAGCTGTTATAAACTTCCGGGGTGACAAAATCCACCTCTGGGGTGCGTAATTCTGTCCGCACCAAATCAGCCATTACTCCGCCAATACAGTAAAAAATAAAGGATGTAACCAGATATTGAATACCGATTACTTTATGGTCGGTATTAAAGGTGAAAAATTCCCACCACTTTCTTACCCCTGGTTCTTCCTGGAGGTGAGAAATATTGGTAGTTTCTTGTAATTTTGCTTGGGTCATAGTTTTTTAAAAGGAGATCAAGGAGTCAGGAGATCCAGGAGTCAGAAGTCAGAAAAAAGATAAATATTCCCAGTCACCAGTCACCAGTCCCCAGTCACCTGTGTAAATGCAGCATTTCTGGATGAATGCCCATTTCTTGGATGTAGGGGGCGAGAAATTCATCTACTGTCATATCTGCTGGGTTCATGGCCACAGCTTGATTTAAGTTGTCTTTACTGGCTACTAGCTGTTCTTGCATCCAACTATCAAAAGCCTCTTGGGACTCTACTATTACTTGAGTTTGCATTGCGCCGTGGTATGGTCCACAGAGTTCCGCACACACTACAGTATAAGTACCTTCTTTTCTGGGTGTAAAACGAACTTCTGTTTGTCTACCGGGGATCACATCTTGTTTGAGGCGAAATTCTGGCACCCAAAAAGCATGAATGACATCGTTGGCGCTCATGTTCAGTTCTACTTCTTGCCCGATGGGAACATGAAGTTCTCCCACTGTCACCTCTGTATCTGGGTAGGTGAACAACCAAGCATATTGTAAGGCAGAGACGTTAACAACTAACTGCGGCGCTTGTCCTTCTTTTTCCCGACTTGCGCCCAAGGTGGGAGCGACACTACCCACACCAGGAGCATTTTGCATTTGGGAAATTTCTGTATTACGAACTGCTGGGGTGCCTGGATCTTCCATAGCAGCGTCAAATTTTTCTTGATTCAGATTTGGTTTTGTGCTGCCAGGTGTATCGCTTAAAGTGGCAGCAATAGCAGTTCCCGCCATGGACATTGATTCTTCCATGATTGGTGCTTCATGGACTGAATGGGGATTTAATCCACCAATTTGGTTGTACACATCAAAGCTGTAAACGGAAATGCCAATAACGATAATTGCTGGGATCGCTGTCCAGAGTATTTCTAAAGGTACATTACCTTCAATTGGTGGACCATCTTCGGTGTCACCTGGACGGCGACGGTATTTTAAGACAGAGTAGAGTAAAACGCCTTCAACTATGAGAAATATTCCTATAGAGACGGTCAACATAGCACTAAATAGACCATCTATCAATACGGCTTCATCTGCTGCGGCTGCGGGTAACAGCCCGTGATTTTGACCATACCAAAGACTGACCAGGGTTAGCACGATGCCTATGATTAGTGTCCAGATCGAACTTGGAATTTTCACGGCTTAACTTAATGGAATTAACTACGTTGATTTCACAGTAACTCACTTACTAAGGTAGTGCAGGGTTGGGTATCTTGACTCTCAATGTCTGAAATTTTTATTAAATTTTTTAACTATGTCGCTAATCTTGAGTAAAGGTATCCATAGTCATTTTGTCAAGAATAAATGATAATTTAAAGCCAAATTTAAGGAAAATTTTAGAAAATTGCCAGTGAAATTTCAATAAATGTCAACAATTAATTATTGCTATCTTAAAAAATGCCTAAATCTTACAGCGAAAAGTTGTGTTGGTGATTCAAAGTATAAGGTAACGTCAATTTTTCAACCCTAGTTCATAAGTTAGGGTGGAGATAGGTGACTGGGGACTGGTGACTGGGGACTGGGGACTAGTGACTGGTGACTGGTGACTGGTGACTGGGGACTGGGGACTAGTGACTGGGGACAGAAAGTAAAAAGCAAAAAGCAAAAGTTAATATTCTCCCCCTGCACCCTGCACCCTGCACCCTGC
>NZ_JAQMTI010000024.1:0-27662 GCF_028329225.1 Sphaerospermopsis kisseleviana CS-549
GAAGGCTTAATATACATAAGACATAAGTTACAAATATTGGATATTTTTACAAAAATTGCCTCTTTACCCTGTTAAGAGTTCCCTGTTAAGAGTTCCCTCTTTCAGACTGGTAATTTAGCATAACAAGTACGGTAGAACCAAAAAAATTACCAGTTAAATTACTACACACAAGTTGTAATTGCTCGATTTTTATCTTGTAAATTACTGGTTAAATTAATTTACTTCTATTACTTTATAGCTATGCAGCCTTAAATTTAAAAAAGTTCTGAAAAACTTAATCTTTGGGCTTTAATTATCTTTGTAATATCTGTTTCAATACTTGTCGGTTAAGCACAAAAAAATAAAATCGCGTAGGTTGGGTTGAGGAACGAAACCCAACATTGACAAGGGTTTGTTAGGTTTCACTTTGTTCAACCCAACCTACGAAAATCCTTAACCGAGCAGTATTGATATCTGTTTCAATTTGATTCATTTAAACGTTTTATTCTCCTTGCGGGGAGTTGGTAGTTTGAAACCTAAAACCTTTTAGGATTCAATCAGTGGAAACTATAGCCAGTTTCAGTCCCCTTGCGGGGATTAGGTAATTAGAAACCATATCTAACCAGACTGTTAGATATCTCTACAGTGTTTCAGTCCCCTTGCGGGGATTAGGTAATTAGAAACTCCTACTATCTAAAGGTGTACAACGCCCAATAATTGGTTTCAGTCCCCTTGCGGGGATTAGGTAATTAGAAACATCAGATGGGATTGTGTGTTTTGTGGGGCGTGGGTTGTTTCAGTCCCCTTGCGGGGATTAGGTAATTAGAAACTGATGCGATAGTTTAATTATGAGGGGTGTGTGTAAAGTTTCAGTCCCCTTGCGGGGATTAGGTAATTAGAAACTATGTAATTCAAAAGGGCTACGACATGGGATGGCATGTTTCAGTCCCCTTGCGGGGATTAGGTAATTAGAAACTAGGCAAAAAGATGAGAGAAAATAATTCTTTGCTTTAAAGTTTCAGTCCCCTTGCGGGGATTAGGTAATTAGAAACTTTTGCGGACGATATTTTGATGTTAAAGCCATGTTCTGTTTCAGTCCCCTTGCGGGGATTAGGTAATTAGAAACACAAGCGGTTAATGTTAGCAGTCCCCAAAGTCCCCAGTTTCAGTCCCCTTGCGGGGATTAGGTAATTAGAAACATCGGATAGCCTAACTTGTTATCCCACAGAATGCTGTTTCAGTCCCCTTGCGGGGATTAGGTAATTAGAAACTTAGGCGTTTTCCCTGTCAAGACTGAAAAAGTATGTTTCAGTCCCCTTGCGGGGATTAGGTAATTAGAAACCATTTAGCGTAGCCTTAGCTTTATTAGAGGCAGAATCAGGTTTCAGTCCCCTTGCGGGGATTAGGTAATTAGAAACCTTAGTCAGTGCGAACAACAAGCTAGTAGCAAAAAATGTTTCAGTCCCCTTGCGGGGATTAGGTAATTAGAAACTTTTCAATGTCCTCAAGGTTATTACCATCTGCATCGTTTCAGTCCCCTTGCGGGGATTAGGTAATTAGAAACCTTAGTCAGTGCGAACAACAAGCTAGTAGCAAAAAATGTTTCAGTCCCCTTGCGGGGATTAGGTAATTAGAAACGCAGTCCAGCTAATATAAATTCACTCTTCTGAATGGAGTTTCAGTCCCCTTGCGGGGATTAGGTAATTAGAAACATAGTCCATATCACCTAATTCCATTTAATATTAGGTTTCAGTCCCCTTGCGGGGATTAGGTAATTAGAAACTTCTCGCGCCTCTAGACGCTATAAATGCAGGTCTTGAGGGTTTCAGTCCCCTTGCGGGGATTAGGTAATTAGAAACAGTTGACACAAAGCTAACTTGTTAGTTATAGTAATGTTTCAGTCCCCTTGCGGGGATTAGGTAATTAGAAACTAGTATCCCACTCTCAATATAGGGATAAGCTACCGGATAGCAAGTTTCAGTCCCCTTGCGGGGATTAGGTAATTAGAAACAAAGACTAAAAGTAAATAAAAAGGAGTAATGCAATGGTTTCAGTCCCCTTGCGGGGATTAGGTAATTAGAAACAATATCTCAAGAATATTAAATCAATTCATCAAGAATTTGTTTCAGTCCCCTTGCGGGGATTAGGTAATTAGAAACTTAGATAAAAAAAATTAATCCCCCCACTTCGGGGGAGTTTCAGTCCCCTTGCGGGGATTAGGTAATTAGAAACTTTGGTGGCTGTAGTTTTGTTTGTGTTAGGGTAGTCAGTTTCAGTCCCCTTGCGGGGATTAGGTAATTAGAAACATTAATAATTTGGGACGGATTTGGTATAGTAGCGAGTTTCAGTCCCCTTGCGGGGATTAGGTAATTAGAAACAATGGGTAAGGTTTGTTAAGGATGACGATGACATCAGTTTCAGTCCCCTTGCGGGGATTAGGTAATTAGAAACGTATTAAATGCTAGTATTAGTATAATGTGATATAAAGTTTCAGTCCCCTTGCGGGGATTAGGTAATTAGAAACGAAACTGAACAGGAAAAACTCGAAAAAATTTCTAGCATGTTTCAGTCCCCTTGCGGGGATTAGGTAATTAGAAACTTGCGTACTATAGACAACAAAGATAAGCCGTTCTTAGTGGTTTCAGTCCCCTTGCGGGGATTAGGTAATTAGAAACTTTTCAAAAAAATATAAATAGGGATTTGTGCGATGTTTCAGTCCCCTTGCGGGGATTAGGTAATTAGAAACCATAGTCAGTAAAGTCGTTAAGCGAAAAATTCGCGTTTCAGTCCCCTTGCGGGGATTAGGTAATTAGAAACGCATTGGGCAGGGGATGGTGTGACGAACAAACCTGTGTTTCAGTCCCCTTGCGGGGATTAGGTAATTAGAAACTTTAAGAAAAATATGTTAGTACAAATTCCAACAATAGTTTCAGTCCCCTTGCGGGGATTAGGTAATTAGAAACAGTTTACAGAAGACTCAGAGCCAGAAGAGTTTGTAGGTTTCAGTCCCATTGCGGGGATTAGGTAATTAAAAACGACGGCATTACCACTAAACCCACTACTAAGAGATATGTCCTGTTTCAGTCCCCTTGCGGGGATTAGGTAATTAGAAACTCAAATCAAGACAGAAGAAAAAGAAAATGACAACTGTTTCAGTCCCCTTGCGGGGATTAGGTAATTAGAAACTGAAATTATAAAAGCAATGAAACAGTCTTTAGTAGTTTCAGTCCCCTTGCGGGGATTAGGTAATTAGAAACCAGTAACGGTTTCAGGAGGTGTCACCAACGTCACCAACGTGTTTCAGTCCCCTTGCGGGGATTAGGTAATTAGAAACATTTGGAGGAGTCGGGCAAATCCCAGGTTTGGGAAGAAGTTTCAGTCCCCTTGCGGGGATTAGGTAATTAGAAACCCCGCCCTCTGAAACATAGTCTGGGAGCAGACTGTAGGGGGGAATTTGGCGGACCTCTCAAAAAACCTCATTTCAGGCTTCGGGTCAACTGCCAACTGAAACTGATGAAACGCTAGAACTATTCAATTATCAAGGTTCTGGCGATTTGGCGGACCCCCCAGGGTTTTTGACCCCGCTCTAGGTCTGCCAAAAATTTATCCTGATCTAAGAGTAAAATTTAGCAACCTACTTGTCAAGAGTTTTTTTATTACAAATAATTACTGCACTCTTTCTATTTTATATTCAAGTCCCGACTCCTGACTCCTGACTCCTGACTCCTGACTCCTGACTCCTGACTCCTGACTCCTTGATCTCCTGACTCCTGACTCCCCACTCCTCACCCCATCCCCACCAGGGGACCAAAACATAGTAAAATACAGAAAATCACATTATGTAGCCTCAAGATCATGCCCAGAACAGCTACATCCAGCAAACGCAAAACCCCATCTAAAAATACTCCTCTAGTATGGGCAGATAATAGCGAATTAGTCGGCCTAGTATTTGACCTAGAAGCAACCAATTCCACATACCTATACTCACAATACACCATCGGACTTCATGCCTGGTTTCTAGATCAAGTCAGACAAATTAACCCTACCCTGTCCGCATATCTTCATGATGGTGAGTCAGAAAAACCCTTCAACATCTCAGCTTTAGAAGGCCAACTACTTCCCACAGGTAAACAACTACAACTGCAAACAAACCAAACCTATCGCTGGCATCTTCACACATTTTCCCAACCAGTAGTAGAGTTTTTAAGTCAGTGGTTAACCCAACTCCCACCAACCCTAAATTTAAGAGATGCTTCCCTACAAATAAAAAAAGTTAGTATTCTCCATCCACCAACTACATATCACCAAATCCTACAATCATCCCTCGGCAAACACACAAACATTAATCTTAGCTTTATTTCCCCTACCAGTTTTCGCCGCAAAGGACATCATTTCCCCCTTCCCGTTCCTGTTAATCTTTTTCATAGTTACCTCAGACGCTGGAACGACTTTTCAGGAATGTCCATAGAACAAGATCCCTTTCTAGAATGGATAGATGAAAACGTCATCATTCACAAATACCGCTTAGAAACAGTAAAAGTTGCCGCAGGTAAAAGAGGTTCAGTCACAGGTTTTACAGGAGCGATATCTCTGGGGTTGAGTAAAACAGCATTAACCAACAGAGAATTTACCCAATTATTTTATGCCTTAATTCAACTTGCTCCCTACTGTGGTACAGGACATAAAACCACCTTTGGACTCGGACAAACCCTGTTAGAATGGGTAGAACCAGAAACCAATACATCAGCAGAAATTATCAACAACCTGCTACCAGAACGCATAGAAGAACTAACAGCAATATTCACCGCAACACGCAAACGCACAGGAGGCGATCGCACCGAAAAAATAGCCACAACTTGGGCGACAATATTAGCAAGACGAGAAATGGGCGAATCATTAAAAATCATATCCCAAGATTTAGAAATACCCTACTCCACCGTCAAAACCTACGTTAAATTAGCCCGTAAAGAACTAAAACAATTGACAATTGACAATTGATAATTGACAACTTCCTCATTCAAACTTGACAGCAGCTTTCAAGTATTTTTACCACACCCTTCTTATTCTCTAATTCTCTTACTCCGCGCCTCTGCGTCTCTGCGTGAAATAAAAAAATGTGATTTAATTATCCATTATCCGGTAAATTTCTTGGTGGTATCAACCGCCCCTGATACAACCGTTTTTCCAACCTACCCAAACCAAACCAAATTCCTGCACCACCAACCACAACCAAAGACAGAAAACCAACAGTAAAAATATCCTGCTGATCATCAACAAACATCAGCAAAGGAAGCAACCCCCAAACCAAAACTGTTAACCCTGCAACCCCCATCCGCAACTTTTGTAAATTAGCCAAAGCACTCCGACAACTAGCACATTTTTTTGTATGGGAGTGGTATCTATCTAACAACTCTTCCTTTGATAATGGTGGTGAGAAACTTTTTCCAGGAAACGGATCAATACTATATTGATTCACCCAAGAACGCAATTGAAATACAAATAAATCTGCCTTAGTTGGCAAATAAAACGCCTTAGTAAAATTCTCACTTCCACCCCGTGCGGCTAAATATCTTTCTTGATGATGTAAGAAAATTTGATCATCTTCTAAAACTCTATTTTGTCCAATATGTGAATACCAACGGGGAGTTAATTTTAAAAATATTCCTGGTAATTTAGCAGCAAACTTAAAAGGAAAAATCGCAAATAACCGACATTCACCTTTACGCATTGGAGTAGCATAAACAACAGTTAAAGTTCTGCCAAACTGTTTAGATGTCAAGTCATGCCACATTAAACCAGGAGCAATAAAAGTAGTATATTGTTTTCCTAAAGTACCTTTTCTCGGTCCTTCTTCCCAAATTCCTTTAAAGCCCCATTTTCCTGATTCTACTACTTCTAATTCCACAGGAGCAACATTAGCGCGGTTGCCGACGGTACGGTGATGGGTGTAAGGTATATGACTAGAATCTAAGACATTTTCCATTAACGTCAAAGCATCATAGGGAATATCTCTAAAAGTATTGAGACAAACCCAACCTTCCGGTTCTTCTTCTAAAATATCAACAATGGGAACTTTAGTTTTAGAGGCATTTTCCGCAGTTCCCGGATAAACAAATAACATTCCTTGTTTAACGGTGGTTGGAAATGAAGTTACACAAGCACGTTGAGAAATTTCTGCTTTTCCACCTGCGACTTGTTGGGGAATGCGATCGCATTTTCCCGTACCTGAAAAAGTCCAACCATGATAAGGACATTCTAACAATCCATCTTCATTAATTCTACCTTCTGATAGAGGCGCTAAACGGTGAGGACATTGATCTAAAAATGCTCGCCATATATGCGCGTTATTATCCCACCATAAAACCAGATCCTTCTCTAGCAAAGTGAAGCGAGTAGGCTGGGTTTTGTCTAAATCTTCCACATAATGAACAGGATACCATACCTCTTGCCAATCAAAGCGATCTGGATCGAGTCCACCAGCGGGAAGTAATTCTGTGGTTATGGTTGGAGATGCGTTTGACTGGATAATGCTGTTGGACATGATAGAATTAACAATGATTGTAAATAATGTTTATTACCCCAAAACTAAGATAACAATTTTTTAATAATTTTGGCAGATAGATTTCAAAAATCAGCTTATGATTGAACCGCAAAGTACGCAAAGTACGCAAAGGTAAGAGAGTTTCAGAGAGTTTTTGGTGTTGCTGCGGTTATTTTGGCAAAATTGGGATGTTCCGCAGAAATCAGCCAATTGTCTAAAATTGTATTACTCAAGTATTTTAACAAAAAAAGTAAGACTATGATAGTAGTAGACACAGAAAAATGTACAGCAGCGAAAACAGAGTTACGTCAAATATTAGCTGCTTGTGGTGGTAATACCAAAGATCAAAATGTCATTGCTGCAATTGAAAATCTCCAATCTTTCAACCCGACAAAAGCACCAGCCCAAAGTGGTAGTTTAATGGATAGTGAATGGTTGTTGATCAGTGCGCCAAATTTTCCCCAAGGTGAACTACTAGCAAATGGCAAATATGCTTATACTTTGGGGCGTTTGGCTTTTAATATGTTTCAACCAACAAAATTAAAATTAGTAATTGATCGCGTTTTGCAACCTGTGTTTCCAGTAGGAAATGGAGAGCAAAGAACTCATGATATTGTGGTGGAATTTACAACTATTGATGAATCTGTTCCCCAACTTTCGGGAATTGTAATCAACCAAGGAATTTGTCAATCTGTCAGTGATACATTGCTGCAAGTTCAGTTTACAGGAGGAATTTTAAAACCGCAATCTACAACTAACTTAGAAGATTGGAAAGCGGTTTTTAGTGAACAAGGTAAACCAGAAAAAAGAAGTTGGCAAGATATTTTGATGTCTGGTTTTTTAAAGTTGATGTTTGGTTTAGTTCCTCCACAAACTATGAATCCTGAAACTGGAGAAGTTTCGTTTATGATGAATCGTTCTCCTAAAGGACGTTTAGAAATTCTTTATTTAGATGAAGAATTAAGAATTACTCGTGGAGAAAAAGGAACTGTTTTAGTTTGTGAAAGACTGGGTTCAAACAATTGACAATTGACAATTGATAATTGACAATTAATTGAAAATGTTTGTTTTTACCTTGTAGGGGCGTTCGCGAAGCGTGCTGGAAGCATCAGCATTCGGGTGATAACCTAAGCTGTTGTGCATTTAATTTGTATAAGTGGAACAGGCATCTTGCCTGTTCCACAAGAGTTCAGAATATTAGGATTATACAATTTAGCTGTGTAACAGCTTATCACTGAAACCAGTTCATATTCTGTCCGAATGCTATACGCCCTGACGATTAATGAATCGGTGTTCTAGATACTGAACAAGCAACAATTATCAATTATCAATTATCAATTATCAATTATCAATTCTTCCTTTAAACGATATAAAATTGTATTTTTATCAACTTGGGTCAAAATCTCTTGAATGACGGTATTAGCGCCCAATTGTCCCCACGTACAGCCTTTTTCTAAATAGACCTGTGCCGATTTACCCACAGCATAAGCACCATAACCAGCAATACCCGCTTGAGCGATCGCACTACCAGCAAATGTAGTAATATTCAGAGGATTATCACCACTAGCAATAACAGCAGAACTTTTACCTAAACCTAATACAAAACTACTGCCTATTTCTCCTAATAATAAACCACCGGAACTCAATAAAATGGTTTTTAATAAATTTGTTGCTTCATAGCTAGTCATGGGTAAAGAATATAATCTAGCTAAGGAACGAATTAAAGCTAAATCTGTAATTACACCACCAATAATATCTAAAAAAGCAATCGGATTTAAACCAATAGCTACAGCTTTATATGTTGCGAACTTCCAAATAATATCTTCCGCTTCTTGTTGCCGAAAATCAACAGTTTTTTGGGCAATAACTTCTTCAGCTTCCCGCGCTTGAATGAGTGCATTTAAAGCTAAGAGCGATCGCCCTTCTCTATTTAATATATGCAAAATTGTTTGTTTCAGTTCATCTACCTGGGGGGGTGGTGTTTCCCATTCATAACTCACACTTCCATCAGGATATTCTACTCTGACTTCCATCGGTGCAGGTTCTGCTGCAACCATGACAATTTCATCAGGTAATAATGGTGTCGCTTGGGGATCTCCAGCACCTAAAACTTGTAAATTCTGATAAATGCTTTTTCTATCTGTATCAGGATACAAATCAATTTTATTAAATACTAAAATCAGCGGTTTTTGTGCTTGACGTAATTGCAGCAATGCTTGATACTCAGTTCTAGTAATATCTCCCGACACCACAAACAAAATCAAATCAGCTTGATGTGCCACATCTCGCGCCATTTGCGCCCTGGTTTCTCCCTCAATCTCATCTAAACCAGGTGTATCAATTAATTCGACAATTACCTTACCACCTGGTTTCCAACGTAGCGATCGCGGCCATTGAGTCACACCATTCAGCGGTCCAGTTTGCAGAATTTTTTCCCCCAGCAAAGAATTTAACACCGCAGACTTACCACGACTCACCAAACCAAAGGCCGCTATTCTCACCACATTAGAGTCTAGTTTGCTAAGTGTGGTGGTTAAAACCTCTATTTCTGGTTTTACCAAACCTGCTAATTCTACTTTAGATGATAGCTGGCCTGACTTGCGGAGATATCCATACCAAGATATCGCTTGTCTAAGACTAGCACGGGCGCGGTTTAAATGAGTTTCTTGCAGTTGAGACAAGGTGACAGCAAAAAAATAGATTACATATCTATTTATATCGAAAATTTGAGCCTTGTGACTGCTGCCTTAACAATTGATAATTGATAATTGACAATTGACAATTGACAGTGGTAGCATCCCAATTTTGACAACATAAACGCAGCAATACTAAAAACTCTCTTAAACCCTCTTAACTTTGTGTCCTTTGCGTTCTTTGCGGTTCAATCAGATCAAGCCTGGGAGAAAATGCAAGATTGCAAAAAAATAAACTTACACATTTGGGATGCTCCCTTGACAGTGGATAATTAATTATCAACTATCAACTATCAACTGTCAACTGTCAACTGTCACCCAAAGCTTCAACAATAGTGCGGGTATTGGCTTCCATCATTTTGATGTAAGTATCTGCCTCGCTTCCTTTTTCACCAATAGAATCAGAGTAAAGTTCATTGGGTGCAAGTTTCACACCAGCATCTTCCGCTACCGTTTTAATTAAAGTGGGATTAATTGTAGTTTCCGCAAAAATTGCCGGCACACCTATTTTTTTAATTTCATCAACTAATTGTTTCACAGTTTGGGCGCTTGGTTGTTCTTCAGTGCTAATCCCTATTAAAGTTCCGGCAATTTCCAAACCATAAGCATTAGCATAATATTGAAAAGCATCGTGGGTAGTAATCAATTTGCGTTTTTCTGGGGGAATAGTTTGAATTTGTTGTTGAATCCAATTATTTAATTGTTGTAATTCATTTGTCAATTTTTTTGCATTTTGAGTAAATTTTTCTTTGTCTTCTGGTGATAACTCAATCAATGAATCTCTAATAGCATTCACCATAGAGATAGCATTTTCTGCACTGCCCCAAACGTGAGGATCGGGAACAGTTTGCCCTTGACTTTCTTCTAGTTTTAAAGGTTCAACAACTTCCCCCACCGCTAACTTTTTCGCTTTTCCTCCAGCAGCATTCATTAACTTAATAATTCCCGGTTCTAAGTTGTAACCGTTATATAAAATTAAATCCGCTGTTGCCAAAACTCGACTATCTGCGGGTACGGGTTCATAAACGTGGGGATCTGCACCTGGTTGGAGAATACCAGTTAAATTTATTTCCTCTCCTCCAACCTCCTCCGCCAAATCAGCAATGATAGTGCTAGTTGCTACAACTTGCGGCTTACCATCCCCCGGTGGTTGCGACTCAGAAGGAGTACAACCAAATAAAACCAAAGGTAGAAATATTCCCAAACAAAACGGGGAAATATTGAAAGCAATCTTTGTTTTCTTAAACACAGTGCGACAGTCTATACCTGGCATTAGTTTCATTTATCTAATTGATTAATTCAAATTATTGGTTTTTTCATTTTTTTCTCATTTTTATAGTAAGCTCAAAGAATAGATATTTTAAACACGGATATGCAAAATATTTCTTTTTACCAAACATTCAATTTATTACGGAGACAGTCACAGGAAATACCTGTACAAACGAGAAAATCTATTGATATGAGTTCTCAAGCAACCATTAACATATCCCATTTAGGAGTATATTACCGCACACAAGAAGCTTTACGGGATGTGAACTGCATCATCAAACCAGGAAAATTAACAGGAATTTTTGGACCTAATGGTGCTGGTAAAAGCACACTAATGAAAGCCATGTTGGGATTAGTTCCCAAGAGTAGCGGTAACGTCTTGTATGAAAATAAACCTTTAATGCAGCAACTAGAAAAAGTTGCCTACGTACCACAAAGAAGCCAAATAGACTGGAATTACCCCGCTACAGTGTGGGATGTAGTGATGATGGGGCGTGTAAAAAAAACAGGTTGGTTGCGTAGTTTCTCGGCTGTTAGTCGCCAAGTAGCAAAAGCAGCCTTAGAACGGGTAGGAATGAAAGAATACAGCGATCGCCCTATTGGAGAACTATCAGGAGGACAACAACAGAGAGTATTTTTAGCCCGTGCATTAACCCAACAAGCAGAAATTTTTTGTTTTGACGAACCCTTTGTAGGAATAGATCAAAAAACCCAAACAATAATTTTTGAAGTTTTTCACGAACTAACAGCAGCCAATAAAATTGTATTAGTAGTAAACCACGACTTAGGCGAATCAATCACCCATTTTGATGATTTAATTTTACTCAATTGTGAACTAATCGCCACAGGTTCACGCCAACAAGTTCTCACAGAAGAAAACCTACATCGTGCTTATGGCGGAAAAGTCATCTACTTCAGTGATGCAGCATAATAAATTATAATTCAGGAGTCAGGAGTCAGGAGTCAGGAGTCAGGAGTCAGGAGTCAGGAGTCAAGAGTAAAACCTGCTTGATAGTTGATTTTTGGATTAAATTTTGTACTTCATTTACCTGCAAGATACTGTAATTATTTTATCTATCTCTTCCTCTTCCTTCTCTTCCTTCTCTTCCTTCTCTTCCTTCTCTTCTTCCTTCGTGTACTTCGTGCCTTCGTGGTTCATTCTCATTTATGTTAAACACACTAATTGAACCATTACAATATAGCTTCATGCAACGTTCATTAATCATCGCCATATTAGTAGGCTTATTATGTGCGATAGTTGGTAGTTACTTAATGGTACAAAGACTAGCATTACTAGGTGATGCGATCAGCCATTCCGTACTACCAGGACTGGCGATCGCCTTCATGATAGGTGCTAATATTTTTATTGGGGCGTTTATTGCCGGGATATTAAGTACCATAGCCATAGCATTTATTAAAACCCGTTCCCCCATCAAAGAAGATGCAGCAATGGGGATAGTATTTTCAGCTTTTTTTGCCCTTGGTATTACCCTAATTACAATCATTCAAAAAAGCAATAAAATCGACCTTAATCATTTTTTATTTGGTAACATTCTCGGCGTAACAGTTGACGAAGTGCGAGACACAGCTATCATTGCTGCTATCGTTTTAATCATCGTTTTTTTACTATATAAAGAACTGTTATTTTACACCTTTGATCCATTAGGCGCACAAGCCGCAGGTTTACCAATTAATCGTTTAAACTTTGGTTTAATGTTGTTAATTTCTTTAACAATTGTCGCCAGCATGAAAGCTGTAGGAGTGATTTTAGTATTATCACTATTAATTACCCCAGGGGCAACTGCATATTTATTAGTAAAACGATTACATGAAGTAATGATTTTAGGGGCGGTAATTGGTGTAATTTCTAGTATTAGCGGAATGTATCTGAGCTATTTTTATAATTTACCTTCTGGACCTGCGATTGTGTTGGTTGTTTCGGGTTTATTTATCTTAGCTTTTTTGTTTAGTCCTAGACATGGAATTTTTCAGCACGCTGGAGGCAAACAGCAGAAAACAGGAAGTTAGGGAATATCACCTTTTACCCATCTTCACAGAAGATGGGCAAAAAAGCGATCGCTCTTGTTAAATTCTTCCTGATTTGGCAGACACCCCGGCGGAAATACATAAACCTTAATTGATCAATTACCCTCAGGTGGAACTGGGGGTTTCACTAAAACATTTTTCGATTATATACAAAAAAAATATTTGCATAACCGAAACTTTCCGGATCTAGTCAAAATCCCTACGGATAAGAAAAACAGTAGATGCACCTTAATTTAGATCATTACCCTCAGCCATTAGCTGGGGGTTTTATTTGAGCAATTTTGAATTGCTTTGAATTGCTTAGTTTTGTATTTTTGTGAGTAAAAAAGTTCTTTGACCAATAGAACTTTAATTGAGTGTGAATTTCTATGAATCACTTTTTCCTCAGCTTTTTAGGCTGGGCATTTTATTATAGCGTATTCTCTAAAGAAAGGGTATTTTTTAATAAAACTTTATCATTTCCAGAAAACCGCAATTTTAAAGCAAACCAGGAGCTGACCAGACTGCATAACCAATCAGTGCAAATAACAACGTAATCAAAGCTGTCATCACATAACAAATACATATTAGCAAGCCATCCGATTCAATACTGGCAACAGCAAAAAGTAAAATACCGATGGTAGGGATAGGATTGGTAAAGGGAACAGGTGACATTAATAGAACAGTCAACCAGGAAATACACAAGCCATTAAATCGCCAAACCAAATCATGAGAAGCAATTTTTGTCAAGCGAGGACGAGTAATTTTTTCTAATAATGAAGTGACTCGACATAAGTTTTGCAGGATAACTTGAGCAAAGGGGCGAGGAAATTGATAAGTAGCGATTTTTCTAGGTAGCCAAGGCGATCGCCTACCCAAAAGCATTTGTAGAGACAACAGCAAACAAGCGACCCCAAAAGGACCAGTTAACCCTGGAGGCATGGGAAACAAAAACGGTAAAACTAATAATGCAATCACCAAGCTAAAACCCCGTTCTGAGGTTTCTGTCAGCACATCACCTAGAGTTAGTGACTGGTCTGATAAACGTTGCAGTAAAGACTTTATCTCTTGAGAAAATCTTAGATGTATTTTCATAGGATTTTCTAGTAAATACCACATTCAGAAGACTACACAGGGGTGAGGGGGGATCTAATCGAGAAATAAACCTGAATATCTGTAACTAGCAACTTACGTTAAGTAGTGATTTCGCCATCGGTATTTGTTAGTGTTAGTTAAGAAAACAGTAACTAGTACAGCAAGGCGTAAATAAACCAACCATTCTCAATGACTAAAAAGCTTACGACCTATTATTTTTGACTTTTGACTTTTGACTTCCGCGAAGCGGTACTAGCTACTAACCCTGGAAAATCTTTGCACCTACTTTCCTGTTTCTCAACCTCAACCCTTTGATTGATCAATGTTTTGAGTTGATTCAGCAACCCCTATTAATTGATCATAGCGTTTGTTGGGTTTCACTGTGTTCAACCCAACCTACAAAAATTCTGAGTGACAGTTGGGGTGCGGAATGTGGGATCTAAATTGACTAACGTTTTGAGTAACGACCATCAAAAAACCGGGGTCATGCCCCGGCTTTTAAAGTCTGCGTCGTTTCCGCTCAACAGCCGTCTGGTCCACAGAAATGTCTTCCGTACAGTACCTCTGCTTCACAGATATAGATAATGCCCGCATAATCCATGAAAAATGTAATTGCGACCTTATCTGCTATATTCTCCGCCATCTCCCGTGTTTCGGTGAGTACCTCGAACTTCACATTTGAATCAGTGTCAGCAGTGTTGGGTTTACCGGTAGAGCGCACGTTACGACTACCTTTACCGCCAGTATCCACCACTGTGTAACCAGTCGCTCCGCATTCTTCAATGATCTTGGCGACCTTTTTGAGCAGAATCTTTTCGGTGACGATGACGAGCTTGTTGGCACGCTTGGACATATTGATTACCTCCTTACCTACGTAACTTGATATTATATATTCTTGTTATGCAAACCCAATACTGAGTTGCTTAGTCTGCCGGTTCAAGGAGCGCCAACAGACCACGACCCCTCTGGGATTAGCCGCCGATCGCCTGTGCCAAACCGACAAAGAACGGTATACACAAGCCGATTGCAACTGGTGTACCAATGGCTGTGGATGCACCTATATAAGCGGAGGGGTTAGCTGAAGGAATACCTGCCCGCAAGGTAGGAGGACCGGAGATATCGGAACTAGAGGAAGCGATAACAGCTAGAACTACAACACCACCCATGCTGAAGTTCATGGTGTAGTGAGCAATCATACCTAAACCGAAGGCAATTAACCCATGTATAAATGGTGCTATCACACTATACACAACGTACCATTGAGCTACCTTACGCAGTTCACCAACCCTTGACCAAGCTTCCATACCCATAACCAACATCAAGATCGAGAGCAAACCACGAAAGGCGGGATCGTAGAAGCTTTTGTAGACACTTTCCGGCTGGGTGAACAGTCCCAGAGCTAGACCTAACAACATGGCGGATAAAGCAGGACCACGGAGACTTTCCTCGATGATTGGCCATATCTTCACTTTATTCTCACCGGGATCTTTCTGCTGACTGAGATACTCCTGTCTGGTAGTGGGATAGTCACCTGCCGCCACAGCCTGCTTGCTGAAAGACTCCTGCATAGCAGAGTCGCCTGATTCTTTAAGTTTCCTCTTGTTGAGGTAAATATTAGCTACCACAATGGCAGTTACAAGGGCGGGGATATCCATAAAGGGATAGAGTGCGCCAGTCCATGCTTCAAAGGGAATTTTTTGTTCTTCCAGTACCGTCAGACCGGCAGCCATTGTAGAACCACTCACCGCACCAAATAACCCCCCGGTGGCGATCGCATCCACAGTTCTAACTTTAGGCAGCTTGGCCAATGTATACCGGGCGATGAATACAACCCCAATACCTGTGATTACAGCAAACAATGCGGGTAAAACCATATCCAACAGATTGGAATTACGGATCGCAATTCCACCAGTCAAACCGATTTTGGTCAGCAGCATGAAGACGATGATCGTACAAATTGACTCTGGAATTACCAATTCGCTACCCAGAGCAGCAATGATCATTCCACCAATCAAAAAGGCCAGTGTTGGGGACTGCAACTGAGCAATAAAGTCCGTAATAAATAAGGACACAAAATCCACGAATACCTCCTTGTGACTCCTCTGATCAGGAGCATTGCAATAAATAAACTAAATGAACGTTAAAGAAATAAAGAAAGAGTGAGACTCTTCACACCTACAGCACAGGTTTTTACCGCAGACTGAAATTACAAGCACTTAGCCACACCAAAACAACTATTTTCAACTGCCAAAAACTTGATCGCTAATAATGCAACTATGATTATTTGGTAATAACAACCCTTGGTAACAATTAAAAATTTTGTCACCCAGTTTACTATTAGTTGAAAATATTAATGTTGGCTAATTTCTGTTGATGTAATTTCCAGAAGTTAAGCTGTCAAAATAAAAAGTAAAGAGTGTTTATTAACAGCCTTTTCATTTTTATGTTGCGGTAGAGGATATACTAATGTTGATATAAATATGTAATTTCAACATTTAAGTTTTATTAAAACTTTTTTCTCAAAATACATTTGTCAATGCTCCTCAAGTAGTGCTTAACTGTTTTCTAGGTACAAAAAACAGCAAGTGTAAAATATCTTGCTGATTTGTGATTATGTTTGACAATTTACATGAATTGTGAATTAAGGTTCTACTTCAGGAGAAATCCTAGTTACCTTGAAACACAATCATGCAGAACTATCTACCCAGTTTGGTTTTTGCAGTTGAAACCGGGGATCAACTGTTTGATTACAAATAGCATACAGCCTTTAGGTCAAAAAAAAATAACCCAAAGACATGAATTATAAGAAAAATATTATATACCTCATATAAGCAGAAGCTTATATGAAAGCCCAAAATTGGCTGTATTAGTCAATGTATAAATTTTATTCTATGAAAACCATTATTTATTTATGAGGGAACAGGGAACAGGGAATAGGTAAAAAAAGGTTTACTGAGAAAATATATAGGCGAAATTTAATTCGCCTGGTTTAGTATTAACCTACATCATCATGAGCGAAACGGTTAAACAGGAAGTCTAAGGCATAGTTACGGAGTTGATAATACTTGGGATCTTCCATGATCAGGGCGCGATCGCGTGGCCGGGAAAAAGGAATTTCCATCACTTCCCCAATTTTGGCATGAGGTCCATTAGTCATCATCACTAACTTATCCGCCAAAAACAGCGCCTCATCAATATCATGGGTAATCATCAACACGGTACAACGATTTTCATTCCAAATTTTTAACAACTCCTCCTGTAACTCTTCTTTGGTGATCGCATCTAAAGCGCCAAAAGGTTCATCTAAAATTAATACTTTCGGACGAATAGCTAAAGCGCGAGCAATAGAAACACGCTGTCTCATCCCCCCAGACATTTGCATGGGTTTCTTCTCCATAGCATCAGACAGACCAACCATAGCTAAATGTTCCCGAACAATAGATCGTTTTTCGGCTTCTGGTTTAGTGGGGTAAACAGCATTTACAGCCAAGTAAATATTTTCAAACGCTGTCCGCCAAGGTAAAAGCGCATAGTTTTGGAATACTACCATCCGATCTGGACCTGGTTTAACAATTGGTTGTCCTTCCAATAACACCCGGCCAGTGGTAGGAGTATTAAAACCAGACACCATATTTAATAAAGTGGACTTACCACAACCAGAGTGGCCGATCACACAAATAAACTCACCTTGATCAACTTCTAAATTGACTCCATCCAGAACTGTAAAGGGTCCTTTTTTCGTGGGGTAGGTTTTAGTGACATCTTGAATTTGTAGAAATGCTTGACGGTTGCGGGTTTTAGTAGATGTTTGCATTTGGGTTTTAGGGGAGTTATTAAAAGCGAGAGTACGGTTTTGCATAGTTTTGGTAATGGGTAATTGGTAATGGGTAATTGGTAAAGTCTCAAAAACCAATTCAATTCCGTCTCGTTCCTAGTCTCAGACTGGGAACGCTATTAAGAGGCTCTGCCTCGCTCATTGATAGCTGTGTAAGGCAGAGCCTTACTGTGTTCATTCCCATACAGAGTATGGGAACGAGAATAGCTTTTAGCTTTAAGCTGCTACCTTTCTGGGAGTATCAAGTACCACTTCCGCCACAGAAAAATCACGTTTAATTTCTAAACTACTGAGATAAGCAAAAGGATCATCAGCGTTGAAAGGTTTACCATCAAATAATTGAATAGGTTGACGGGTGTAACTGATATCTAAACCTAATTCTCTCGCTGCTGTACTAAACACACCCACACGACAAACTCTTTCCACAATTTCTACCCAGTTACGGGGGAAAGGAGTTTCACCCCATCTTGCTAACTGTGTCATAATCCAAGTTTGCTCAGTTCTGCTAGGACGATTAATGGCAGATGTACCATAAAATTGATGATGGGCATATTCCCGCATGGGATGATCTAAATCGCAACTATTAGCATTGGGATCTTCAAGTTGAATAAAATCAATGTCAGTATTCACATATTCCCGATTTGCTAAGATGGATCTCACTTCCTGAGCATTTTTAGGATCAGCACAATATTTACAGGCTTCTAACAATGCTTTGGTTAAGGCAATATGAGTATTAGGATAAGCACTAGCCCAGTCTTCTCTAACTCCTAAAACTTTAGCAGGATGTCCTAACCAAACTTCTAAATCTGTGGCAATTGTAAAACCTGAACCCTCTACTGCGGCGCGATAATTCCAAGGTTCTCCTACACAATAACCATCAATACTTCCACCTTTCAAATCTACCACCATTTGGGCAGGGGGAATATTTTTCATGGCGACATCAATATCAGGATCAATTCCTCCTGCTGCTAACCAATAACGCAAAAGTAAATTGTGCATTGATGCCGGATGTACAACCCCCATTCTGTGCATTTGTTCACGGGTTTTGAGAAGGTAGTTGTGGAAGTCAGAAAGACTATGTACACCCTGTTCATAAAACTTTTTCGCTAGGGTAATGGCGTTACCGTTGCGAGTCATAGTTAAGGATGTGACAATCGGTAAAGGTTGGTTTTTATTACCTCCTAATGATAACCACATCGGCATTCCTGAAGGCATTTGGGCAGCATCTAAATATCCGCCAGTAATACCATCAACAACACCCCGCCAGTTACTTTCTCTCACTAAGGAAACTTCATCTAAACCATGTTTAGTAAAGAAACCTTTTTCTTTAGCTACTGCTAGGGGCGCACAAGCTGTAATAGGGAGAAAACCAATTTCTAAATTTACTTTTTCTAAACCATGACGGGGGATGGCTGGGGTTTTTCTGGCACGTAGTTTTTTAATACGTTTTTGTTGGTTGAGGAAGTAGATCATTTCACTACGTAAGGTGTAGTAACTGGGATGTTCTACTACTTCCATTCGTTTCCTGGGTCTGGGAATATCTACTTCTAAAATATCCCCTATTTTTGATTCTGGTCCGTTGGTTAACATGACAATTCTATCAGATAACAAAACGGCTTCATCTACATCGTGTGTCACCATCACTGCGGTAACTTGATTTTCTTCACAAATTTGCATTAATTGTTCTTGCAAATTACCGCGAGTCAGTGCGTCTAATGCTCCAAAAGGTTCATCTAATAGTAATAGTTTAGGACGAATTGCCAGAGCGCGGGCGATCGCTACCCGTTGTTTTTGTCCTCCTGATAACATTGCTGGTTGTTTATCAGCATGGGGACGTAAACCCACCATATCTATATGTCTTTCGACAATTGCTTTTCGTTCTGCTGCTGGCATTCCATTTAACACAGAATTAACCGCCAAAGCAATATTTTCTCTGACTGTGCGCCAAGGTAAGAGAGAATAGTTTTGAAATACCACCATTCTATCTGGACCAGGTTTTTTAATTCTTTGACCTTCCAGAGTTACTAAACCTTCTGTGGGCAAATCTAAACCAGCAATCATATTTAAAAGGGTTGATTTTCCACAACCAGAGTGACCAATTAAAGATATAAATTCACCCTTTTTGATTTCTAAATTAATGCCTTTGAGAGCGATATATTGACCGCCACCAGTTAATTCAAAGACTTTATCAATTTGATCTACAGCAACAAATACTGACATATTTTTGGTAATTGGTAATGGGTAATTGGTGATGGGTAATTTGTGATTGCTGAAGAGCAACCACAGGGGGGTTGCCCCTACTTTTGTTCTGGTAAAATACGGTTTTGTAACCAAGCCATGAATTTATCAAGTAATAAACCCACAACACCGATATAAACCAGAGCCAAAATAACTTCACTGACGTTATTATTTTGATAAGCGTCCCAAATAAAGAAGCCAATACCAACGATACCGGACATCACAATTTCTGCCGCAATAATCGCTAACCAAGCCAAACCAATCGCAATTCTTAAACCTGTGAAAATGTAAGGTAAAGCCGCAGGAATTAAGATGTTAATAAAGTATTCTTTTTGAGAAAGTTGGAGAACTTTAGCAACGTTATTGTAATCACTGGGAATTTCTTTTACACCCACTGCTGTGTTAATCAAAATTGGCCAAATTGAAGTGATGAAAATTACGAATAATGCGGCTGGTTCGTTTTGTCTTAAAGCTGCCAAAGAAATAGGAACCCAAGCTAAAGGCGGTACTGTTCTTAATAGTTGGAACAGGGGATCTAAAGCCTTAGACATTGTTTTGTTAATACCAATTAACACCCCTAGAGCAATACCCACAATAGCAGCTAAAGTGTAACTGATAGCTACCCGTTGCAAACTAGCTAAAATTTGCCAAAATAGTCCTTTATCAATGCCACCTTTGTCATAAAAAGGGTAAATGATCAAAATCCAAGTATCTTGAATAACTTGAATAGGTCCGGGTAAAGTTGCACCGGGAGTCCAGGCGAATAATTGCCAAGCTGCGAGAAATACAGCAAGGGCGATCGCTGGTGGTATCAGTTCAGGAAATTGCTTTTGTAAATTGGATATAAAATTGTTATCCAGCTTGGAACTCGCAGGGCGTTTTTGGGCTATTGTCATGGGATGTTCTCTCCTAAAATTGGCTGATGATTAATGATAAATAACTAAGCACTAACTTTCTTAATTGTCAAACTCTTGATGTATGCCTCTGGATCTTCAGGATCGAATTTTACACCATCAAAGAATGTTTCGACACCGCGAGAGGTAGTAGCAGGAATATCCGCAGTAAAACCAGCTTCTTTTGCTGCTTCTTTCCAAATATCTTCCCGGTTAACTTTATCAATTAAAGCTTTAGCTTTTGCCCCTTTATTAGCAATGTAATCTTTTGGTAAAAAGCCCCATCTCACGCTTTCAGTGATAAACCATAAATCATGACTCTTGTAGGGATAAGAAACACTACCTTTACCGTCTTTCCAGTACAAAGCAGCCATTGTTTTATCATTAATCTTACGGCCATCTCCCATGTCATAATTACCCATGAATGGGTCAATTAAAATCTCTACAGGTAAGTTGAAATAATTTCTGCCAGCTAATATTTCCGCCGCTTCTTTGCGGTTATCAAAATTATCTAACCATTGTTGTGCTTCCATGATGCCTTTTAATAAGGCTTTTGTTGCTTTAGGATGTTGATCAACCCAGTCTGCACGCATGGCAAAATATTCTTCGGGGTGATCTTTCCAAATTTCTGCTGTCAATGCAGCCATAAAGCCAATTTTGTCTTTCACAATTCTATAAGGCCAAGGATCTCCGGTACTGAAAGCATCCATTGTTCCTGTTTTCATGTTGGCTACGGTTTGCGCTGCGGGAACAGTCAACAATTTAATATCTGTATCTGGGTTAATACCACCAGCAGCTAACCAATAACGAATCCAAAAATCTTGGTTAACTCCAGGAAATGTTTGCGCTGCGGTAAATGGTGTGGGGGATGATTTTAATTGAGCAAATAAAGATTTAGCTCCTGCAAGTTGCAAAGTTACACCTTTACCTGCGTGTTTGTTAGCAATGGCAATACCATTACCATGTGTGATTAATTGACATAAAACATACATGGGAATAGGTTTATTACCTTTAGTAATTTTACCTTCGGTAATTAAATGTGGCATGGGCATTTGCCATTGTCCACCATCAATCCCACCACCAGCAGAACCAATTTCTATATTATCTCTGGCCGAACCCCAAGAAGCTTGTTTAGAAACCGCTACATCAGTCATGCCATATTTAGCAAAGAAGCCTTTTTCTTTGGCAATAATTAATGGAGCAGATTCAACGATGGGAATATATCCTAATTTAACTTTTGTAGTTTCTGGTTGTTGTTCTGCACTAATATTCGCTACTGGTTGAGCAGTATTAGTTGTATTCGTACCGCCTGTGTTACCTGCTTCGGGAGGGTTGCCTAGACAGCCTTTCAGGAATACTGCACCTGCTGAAGCTCCGGCAGTAACGATAAATTTACGGCGAGAAATTTGATTCAAAAAGTCAGACATAAAATACATCTCCTGGTTTTGCAAATCTATTTTTTAGCCATGAAAATTACCACAAGAAAAATTTATTTCTTGCACTTGCATACAATATATTCAGTCGTGCTAAGTTCTCATTTTCCGACGGAAAATGCCTAACTTAGCTATGAAAACAAAGGCGGATTACTGTGATTTGTTGGATGAGTTACAAAAAATTTCTCAACCATTGAAAATTAGTTTACAGGTTTTTTTAAGGAATGCAACTACTTGGAGAGCTAAATCTTAAATAAATATTAGATTAGACATATAAGTAAAAATTTATAAATAGAGATAAATTTTGCTAAAAGTTTCTAATATATATCTTGAGACTGATGATTATGATTAGGTTTAGGCTATGCAATCCGTAGGTATTGGTTTAGTTTATTACCCTCAAAGGGCATGATATAAATAATTTTGATATTCTCTATAAGATTAAATCTGCAATCATAGATGAATCTTATTTGGTGACTGGTGACTGGGGAAACAGGAAATATTTATCTTTCTCCTGACTCCTGACTGTTGATAACTAATAACTGATATAAATGAAAACTAATGAAAATTATTGCTTATAGCTATAGTGATCCACTGTTGGAAACTACTCCCGATGAAGCTAGTTGGGGTTGGGAAGTAGATCACATTTATCAAGACCTGGGAGAGCGATCGCAACTACAACAATTAATAAGTGACTGTGAAACCGAACCTGCAAATTATCTGTTGATTCGACGTTTAGAAGAATTGGGAGATACATTAGCACAAGTGAGCGATCGCCTCAACCAATTAGAAGCTATGGGCGTAATAGTCATTGCTACTGAACAACAATATACATCTGAATCTGCTAAATTCCGTGTCGAACTCCTCAACTTACTCCAAGAAATTCAGCGTCAACAACGTAGTCGCCGCATCCTTCAAGGACACGCTAAAAATCGTCTCGAAGCCTTACCACCTCCAGGTAAAGTTCCCTATGGCTACCGTAGAAGCAAAGACAAATATATTATTGATCGCAGTACATCACCTATAGTCAAAGATTTTTTTGACAACTTTCTACTTTATGCTTCTCTACGCGGTGCTGTTCGTTATCTAGCCAAAAAATACGCTAAAAAAATCTCTGTCACTACCGGCAGACGTTGGTTAACAAACCCCGTTTATCGTGGTGATACAGCTTATCAAAATGGAGAAATTATTTCTGACACTCACATAGGTATCATTTCCAGGGAAGAAGCAGCGCAAGTTGACAGACTTTTACGCCGCAATAGTCGTTTACCATCTCGTACCGCTAGTGCGCCCCATTCTTTAGCGGGGTTAGTTGTTTGTAGTCAATGTCAGTCTAGAATGATAGTCACTCGTGTTACCCAGCGTTTTCAAGAACATGAGTATTTATATTTACGCAATACAAATTGTCCCCAAAATCCTAAATGTCGTGCTATTCCTTATCAAGATGTTTTGGAAAAGACAATTGAAATTGTTTGTCAAGATTTACCTTTAGCAGTTGCAGGAATGAATTTTCCCCAATTAGATACTATTAAAAATAGTTTAAATCATAAAATTGCACATCAACAACAAATCCTTGAACAGTTACCCACCTTGATAGAAACTGGAGTTTTAGATCCAGAAACAGCTAAAATCAGAGCTTATAAACTTCGCACAGAAATTTCTCAAATGCAAGCCAAATTAGCTATTCTCCCTCCTGTCAACTTGCGTGCTGTTGCTGAAGTTGTTTCTATTCCCCAATTTTGGTTAGATTTATCAGAAGTAGAAAGACGATTTTATTTAAGAGAATTTATCCAGCAAATAGAGATAATTCGTCAAGGTGAAAACTGGCATTTACAGGTAAATTTCATTTTTTAATAAGTTTTAATAAGTAGGGGTTGCTGATAGCGGAGCGTCGCGTAAGCCTTCAATAATGGACAATTACAGCTATTTTCAGGTAAATAAACCACATTTTGATTTAGGTTTCTTGATTTAGGTTTCGCGTCAAAAATGTAGGGGCGAAGCATTCGGATGATAGTCTTCGGTAAAAACCGATAATTAATTGTCCGAATGCTTCGCCCTGACTGTGGTCTAAGAGGATGTTTTAAAAGTCCCTCATGATGTATCAAAAATTTTAGATCCCCCTAAATCCCCCTTGAACAGGGGGACTTTGATTCTAGTTACCCCCTTATTAAGGGGGGTTAGGGGGGATCTGCAAGTGTATAAAGTCGCCATCTAAAACTTTTCAAACAACCTCTAAAGACATAAAAACTGCTGTAACAATTAAAAATTGACAATGAAACAATTATCAATTGTCAATTGTCAATTGTCAATTGCTAAAAGTCTTTTCGTGGAAATCAGGAATTGGTGATTCAAAACCTACCGACTCCTAACTCCTGACTCCTTGATCTCCTACCTAAAGAATTTGTGATAAAAACTTCCTTGTTCTCTCTTCCTTGGGTTCAGTAAAAAACACATCAGGAGTTGCTTCTTCAACCAAAAAACCACCATCCAAAAACACCACTCTATCAGCAACTTCCCGCGCAAAACCAACTTCATGAGTTACAACCACCATCGTCATTCCCTCACTAGCAAGGTTTCGCATCACATCTAAAACTTCTCTCACCATTTCCGGATCTAACGCAGAAGTCGGTTCATCAAACAACATAATTTTTGGTTGCATAGCTAACGCACGCGCAATAGCTACCCGTTGTTGTTGTCCCCCTGATAACTGTCCTGGATATTTATTTGCTTGGGCTAAAATTCCCACCCTTTCTAACAGTTGCATTGCTAATTCTTCCGCTTTTTGTTTTGGTAATTTACGTACCCAAATCGGTGCTAAAGTGATATTTTGTAAAACTGTTAAATGGGGAAATAAATTAAACTGTTGAAACACCATCCCCGCTTCTCTGCGGACAGCTTCAATATTTTTTAAATCACTACTTAAAGTAATTCCATCAATAGTTATTTTTCCCTGTTGATATTCTTCCAAAGCATTAAATGTTCTGATAAAAGTTGATTTTCCTGAACCGGAAGGACCCATTAAAACAACAACTTCACCCCGGTTGACTGTTAAACTCACTCCTTTAAGAACGTGAAATTTACCATACCACTTATGAACATCCTCAGCGATAATAATTGGTGCTTTTATTGTTTCTTGTGCTTTCATATATTTCAACCTCAATTGAATAATTGTCTATAGCTGTAGACAAGGTAATTAGAACATTTAGTAAAACGATAACTTATACAATTAAAAGCTTTTAATACTGTCACCTGTCACCTGTCACCTGTCACCTGTCACCTGTCACCTTGCTTTTCTAACCTGCGAGAAGCTAAAGACATTGAATAACAAAATACCCAATAAATTGCCCCAATAAATATATAAACTTCTGCATATCTCCCTAAAAATCGCGGTTGTGCTAAAATAGAACGAGCAATTCCTGTTAATTCCACCAAACCCACTAAAGATAACAATGAAGTATCTTTAAATAAACCTATAAACTGTCCCACAATTGCCGGAACTACAGCGCGTAAAGCTTGGGGCAATATAATTAATATTAACACTAAAACTGAATTTAATCCTAGTGCCTTTCCTGCTTCAAATTGTCCCCTGGAAATTGATTGTAAACCACCGCGTACATTTTCAGCCATATAAGCAGCACTAAATAAAACCAGTCCCGCAATTCCTCTAATTAAGCGATCTAAACGTAAATCATTTGGTAAAAATAAAGGTAACATAACTTGGGCAATAAACAAAATTCCTATTAATGGTAGTCCTCTAACTATTTCAATATAAAGAATAGAAAACCAGCGAATTATCAATAAATTACTGGTTCTTCCTAATGCTAATAATACTCCAATGGGAAAGGAAAGAACAATACTAACAATTGCCATTAATAATGTTAACATGAACCCATTCCACAGATTTGTGGAAACAGATTTTAAACCAAAACCTCCTCCAATTAACCAGATATTAATTGCAAAAGATAATAACCATGCTGGTGCAAGCCAAGGTGTGATAAATTGAGAAAATCGGTTTTTGATGACATTTTGTTTTTTGGTAAATAAACTCCAGGTTATCACACTTAAAGTTGTGATGATTCCTAAAACTATCCACAAACGCCAATATAAGGTTTTAGGAAATCTCCCCACTAAAAATAAATGTAAATTGGCTTGAATAACTTGCCATTGTGCTTGAGTAAATACCCAAACTACTATTCCTTTAATTATCCAAAAGAGAAAGATTAAACACAGAATACTTAATACTGTATTATACCAGTTATTAAAGAGATTTTTCCTTAACCAAGTTAATTTATTCATGGGTTATTGTTTATTTATTATTGTTCTCGTTCCCATACTCTGTATGGGAATTAATTATAGAAGAATCTGGCTTATATTAAACCATAGTCAGAGACTATGTGATAGCATTCCCCGTCTCAGACTGGGAACGAGATAACAATTATCAATTGTCAATTGTCAATTATCAATTGATAACTATCTTTCTTTGATCTGAAATTTATGATTGATTAAATTCATCATCAAGGAAATAATTAAACTAAGAGTGAGATAGGTAAGCATAATTAATATCATCACTTCTACAGCTTTTCCCGTTTGGTTAAAAGTGGTAGAAGCAACAAAATAAATATCTGGATAACCAATAGCGATCGCCAAACTAGAATTTTTAGTTAAATTCAAATATTGACTGGTAAGTGGGGGAATAATTACCCGCAAAGCTTGGGGAAAAATAATCAACCGCATTAACAAAGTTGATTTTAAACCCAAAGATAAACCCGCTTCCCATTGTCCCTTAGCTACTGATTTTATCCCACCTCTGACAATTTCGGCAATAAACGCACCTGTGTAAAAAGTTAACCCTAATAACAATGTCGAAAATTCTGGAGTTAAGTTAAAACCCAGAACTTCTAAACCATTTTGACTAAGTTTAATGAAACCAAAAACAGAAATTTTATTTTCTAAATTTGGTAAACTCAGAAAAACTGCAAAGTACCAAAATAACAACTGTAATAATAAGGGTGTGTTTCTAAAAATCTCCACATAAACTAAACTGATATTTCTCACTAACCAATTATCAGATAAACGCGCAATTCCCGCAGTTATTCCCACAATTGTTGTGAGGATAATTCCCAAAATTGCTACACGCAAGGAATTAATTAACCCAACCCATAAAGCACGCAGATAGGTATCAGTGGGATTATAGTTAATAGGAGTTTCGCCAATATCAAAAGACGCTTGTTGCTGGAGAAAATCAAAACCAAAGTTAATTCTTAATTGCTGTAAGTTGCGGTTGACATTTATCCATAATATAGTAACTATAGCTATTGCTAAAATGACAGCTATAACTTGTGTTGCAATTTGCAAAAAACGATAATCACGCCATATCGGTGGTTTGGAATTATTCATTATTCATTAGTTATAGTATTTACCAAGCTAGTGAGGTACAGAGTTTTTTATCTTAGGGAATTGGTAATTGGTAATTGGGAATTGGTAATTGGGAATTGGTAATTGGTAATTGGTAATTGGGAATTGGGAATTGGTAATTGGTAATTAGTAATTGGTAATTGGGAATTGCTGATTAAAAAACATAAAATTGATTACCCAGTCACCAGTCCCCAGTCCCCAGTCACCAGTCCCCAGTCACCAGTCCCCAGTCCCCAGTCACCAGTCCCC